>NZ_JBNUPL010000058.1:0-534 GCF_050409445.1 Facklamia sp. P13055 | reverse complement strand
CGCTCGGTCTTCTTGAACGGCTTCCATCATTTCCTCTGCCAACCATTTTGCTTGGACGATCACTTCTTCATTCGTATACTTTCGGCCATTGGCGCAAGCTTTAACATGGGTGCCGTCAATGAAAATAGCTTTAGAATCAATCATGTCCGCTTCAAAACACTGTGTGAGAATCTGGCTAAAGATCTGTTGGGCGATACTTGTCCCTTCGAAACGACGCTTATAATTTTTTCCAAAAGTTGAAAAATGTGGCACTGGGTCAGTGAGAGATAACCCTAAAAACCAACGATATGCGACATTCACCTGAATTTCTTGAATGGTTTGGCGCATACTTGGAATACCAAAGAGATATTGAATGATAGGGATTTTAATCAGTGTCACTGGGTCAATGCTCGGACGTCCATTATCTAAGCAATAAACATCTTCTACCAGTCCATAAATAAAAGAAAAATCAATATGTCGATCAATTTTTCTCAGAAGATGTTCTTCTGGAACAAGGTCTTCGAGCGCATGAAAAGCCATCTGATGACGTGCTTC
>NZ_JBNUPL010000057.1:0-586 GCF_050409445.1 Facklamia sp. P13055 | reverse complement strand
ATTCATGAACTGTTTCGTCAGGCCTTAGAAGATGCCATTAATCTACTGCTTGAAAGCAAAAGAACGGTTTTTCTTAATTATGAGAAGTGGAAAGTGAAAGGTTATAATACCGGTAATTCAAGGAATGGTTATTATTCTAGAAGACTACCGACTGAATATGGTATGCTTCACCTCAAAACACCACGAGATCGGTTAGGGCTGTTTGATATTAAAACGCTTGAATGCCTTCAACATGCGCCTGCTCATTTAGAAGAGATGATTATTTTAATGTATCAAAAAGGTGTGACAACACGCGATATCTCAGAACTTATTGAAAAAATGTAGGGCCATTGTTATTCACCAACGACCCTCTCCAACCTTTCAAAAACATTTGAAGAAGAATTAGCCGCTTACCGACAACGTCCGATTAAACAAGACGATGTTTGTCTATACTGCGATGCCACCTTTGTATCTGTAAGACGCGGTAGTGTGTCTAAAGAAGCTGTCCATACAATTATTGGAATGGATGCTCAAGGCTATAAGGAAACACTTGATTTTCAAGTCTATCCTACAGAGTCAGCTCTTCATTACCGTGAAATGCTTCAAG
>NZ_JBNUPL010000056.1:0-601 GCF_050409445.1 Facklamia sp. P13055 | reverse complement strand
AAGTAAAAAATAGAGTTGAGGCCTTCGGCCATCAACCCTATAAATTATAGAACCTAAATAATTTAAAAATAGAACCACCTGAAAATTCAGGTGGTTTTTAAAATAAAAAGACTTCGCAAAATCAAATATGATTTGCAAAGTCTTATTTTTATTTAGTCATTAAAGTAAGTATTAATACCATTAATCAATCCCTCAACTAATTTAGCTTGATAAACGGAATCAGTCAGTTTTTTTCAATTCGGTAGGATTATCCATAAAGCCAAGATCCACTAAAGCTGCAGGCATGTCTGTAGTAGGTGTCACGTGAAGGTTTTGAGGGTGTATTCCTTGACTAGCTAGCCCCCCAGTTGCAGCTACTAATGAGGAGTTCTGAATACTATCAGCTAAGCGCTTGCCTTCAACGATCTTTTCATTGGTATGATATGGTAGAGTTGAATATCTTGAGACATCTACAAAGCGATCATGATAAAGCGTGCATATTAGCTATTTTGCCTAACCTATCACCTTGACGAACAATATAGGTTTTCGCCTTAGATACACAGATTATGTTAGACGATAATACATATGTGACATAAAACAAATAAAAATAGGGAGCTTCTGT
>NZ_JBNUPL010000055.1:0-727 GCF_050409445.1 Facklamia sp. P13055 | reverse complement strand
TTGTGTAAGCTCCGAGACTCCCTAGAAAAAGAGACCTCACTTATGTAAGATTGTAATAACCACAAAACAATCACACATAGGAGGTCCCTTATGGAAGACTTTAACACAAAATGATTCATAACACTAGCCCAAGGTGAATCTGTTCATGAACTGTTTCGTCCGGCTTTAGAAGAAGCGATTAATCTACTGCTTGAAAGTGAAAGAATCGTCTTTCTTGATGATGAGAAATGGGAAGTCAAAGGCTACCATGCAGGCAATTCTAGAAATGGCTATTATTCGAGAACTTTAATAACAGAATATGGCAGGTTGAATCTTAAAATTCCCCGTGATCGTTTAGGTGAATGAGACGTTAAAACACTCCAATGTCTTCAAGAAGTGCTCTCTCATCTAAAGGAGATGATTGTTTGGATGGTTCAAAAGGCTGTGACGACACGTGACGATTCAAAGCTCATCGAAAAGATGTAGGGTCCTCATTATTCTCCAACGACCATTTCCAATCTATCAAAAACTATTGAAGAGGAAATGGGTGCTTATCGACAACGCCCCATCAAACAAGACGATGTATGTTTATACTGTGAGGCTATTTTTGTCCCTGTAAGGCGTGGAAATGTCTCTAAGGAAGCCGTCCATACTATTATCGGTATCGATGCTCAAGGCTATAAGGAAATACTCGATTTTCAAGTCTATCCTACAGAGTCAGCTCTTCATTACCGTGAAATGCTTCAAG
>NZ_JBNUPL010000054.1:0-738 GCF_050409445.1 Facklamia sp. P13055 | reverse complement strand
GCGTTGGATCTGGATCTGGTGTTGGATCTGGATCTGGCGTTGGATCTGGATCTGGTGTTGGATCTGGGTCTGGTATTGGACACACTCCACATTCACCGTCTTTACCATCCTTACCGTCTTTACCATCCTTACCATCTTTGCCATCTTTTACAAAGACTTCTTGTGTGGAACCATCTGGCTTCGTAATGATAATGGTATAGCCCGAATTGCCTTCTGTATCTTTTCCAGGTGTTACCTCAACCTTAGGCGTCTGACCATCTTTGCCATTTAAGATATTTTCAGTTGTCACTTTTCCGTCACTATCTGTAATGGTGATAGTTACTCCTATAACATTACCATCTTGATCTTTGAGTGGGGTTTGCTTGATGGTTGGTGATTTACCATCCACTCCATCTTTACCATCCTTACCGTCTTTACCATCTTTTACAAAAACTTCTTGTGTGGAACCATCTGGCTTCGTAATGATAATGGTATAGCCTGAATTACCTTCTGTATCTTTTCCAGGTGTTACCTCAACCTTAGGCGTCTGACCATCTTTGCCATTTAAGATATTTTCAGTTGTCACTTTTCCGTCACTATCTGTAATGGTGATAGTTACTCCTATAACATTACCATCTTGATCTTTGAGTGGGGTTTGCTTGATGGTTGGTGATTTACCATCTACTCCGTCTTTGCCGTCTGCACCATTTGTTACAGTAGTCGTTGTTTGAGTGCCATCTGGATTGGTAATCGTAATGG
>NZ_JBNUPL010000053.1:0-752 GCF_050409445.1 Facklamia sp. P13055 | reverse complement strand
AGTCCTGGCACAGAGTCCTTTCTATTTTAGTTACCACTTTTAATAGATCGGACTTTTGTGTTTTTATGTAGCAAAAAATAGGATGGAAGGAAGTGTTTTTTTCTTCCATCCACCCTATTTATTATAGAACTTTATTTATTCAGCCTCTTTGACGTTAATAGAAAGTAAGAAAAGCTTTGCCTAGCTTATTTAGTATCCATTTTTTGTAACTCGAAGTCTTTAGGAATTAAAACTGTGTCAATGATATGAATAACTCCATTGGAAACTTCTAAATCGGTAGAAGTAATCATCGATTCACTGATCATCGGCTCGTCTTCTGAAAAATCGAAGGCCACTTTTTCTCCATTAACAGTTTCAACAGATTTTCCGTCTTTTAAATCTTCAGCCAAAATTTTACTAGCCACCAGGTGATAAGTTAATAGTTTATTAAGATCAGGCTGTGTTAGTAGCTCTTGCTCCGTGATATCAAGCTCTTCTAATAATTGCTCAAAAGCTTCATCCGTTGGGGCGAAGAGGGTATATGGTTCGTTTTCTTGTAAGATTTCAACTAAATTAGTTTTTTCAAAAGCAGCCGCTAAAATACTGAAATCATCATTATCTTGAAGGGTGGCAACAATATCCTTTTGTTTATGTATGTCTTCTTTAGAACTTATTTCTTTGGTACTTTCTTCTTTAGAACTCTCTTTTTTAGAGCTTATTTCTTTGGTACTTTCTTCTTTAGAGCTTATTTCTTTGGTACTCTCTTCTTTAGA
>NZ_JBNUPL010000052.1:0-877 GCF_050409445.1 Facklamia sp. P13055 | reverse complement strand
TGTCGATTTCTCACCTTGACCAGAAATAATCAACGGTGTACGAGCCTCATCAATTAAGATAGAGTCCACTTCGTCTACTACCGCAAAATATAATGGTCTTTGAACCATTTGAGACTTGTAAACAACCATATTATCTCTTAAATAGTCAAAACCTAATTCGTTATTTGTAGAATAAGTCACATCACAAGCATATGCTTCACGCTTTTGAGCAGCGTTCATTGAGTTTAGATTTAAGCCGACTGTTAAGCCTAAAAAGCGGAAAACTTCTCCCATTTCTTTAGAGTCACGAGTTGCTAAATAATCGTTAACAGTAACAACATGAACCCCTTTACCTGACAAAGCGTTTAAATAAACAGGCATTGTCTCTGTCAAAGTTTTACCTTCACCGGTTTTCATTTCAGCAATATCACCCTTATGAATGACAAAGCCGCCTTGAATTTGGACACGATAGGCCAATAAGCCTAATACTCGATAAGCAGCTTCTCTTACAACAGCAAATGCCTCTACCTGAATATCATCTAAACTTTTTCCACTAGCTAATTTATCTTTTAAAATAGTAGTTTGGGCACGCAGTTCTTCATCAGTCATCGTGCGGTAATCTTCTTCTAAGTCGATTACCTGGTCAGCTAATTTTCCGGTTCTTCTCAATTCAGCATTATCATTTTCAATTAAATTTTTTAAAAAGTTGGCCATTAATATGCTCCTTTAATTCCCATAATCCTCATTTACCCATTCCATGAATAAATTTTCTCACTGTAACATTGTATCATTAAAAACTCGACTTTCAAACATTTTTATCTGCTAGTGTATTGTAAAAGTTTAATTCCTTCTGCTTTTTAACAATAAAAAATGAAGAGCATTGATAAGCTCTTCATTT
>NZ_JBNUPL010000051.1:0-940 GCF_050409445.1 Facklamia sp. P13055 | reverse complement strand
AAAAACTAACTTTTGGGGGTACTTTTATGTCTAAAAATAGGCTTCTGAATTGAAAATGAAAGTGATTGAAGGGTATTTTGAAGGATAATTAGGTTACAAGGCTTTAACAAAAAATAGGGGATTCCTTCACCTTCTTTAGTCAAGAATTGGGTCAACAATTATAAAAGATAGGGGGCAAATGGGTTAAAAGCAATTCAAGGAAAAGCAGATTATTCTTTAGATTTTTAAGCTGAATGTTTTACACTTTAAGCAAAGAATAGCTGCTTCCTATAAAGAAACGGCAATCGCCTTTAACCTTACGAATCCATCAATGCTAGCTAATTGCAAAGGCGTTTATCTTGAAGGGGGTTCTAAAGCTCTGAATAGACCGATAGAAAGGCCGCCCAAAGTGGTAAAGAAACTTAATAAAAACGGACTTCGTCAAAAGAATAAAGTTACTGATGATTCAGAATTAGAAGAAAAGACTCAACAAATATTTCACGAACTCTATGAAACCTATGGTTATCGACGAATTACGGCTGAATTATACAAAACACACCATCAAAAAATTAACCCTAAAAAAGCTTTACGAATCATGAATAAGCTCGGCTTAAAATGTACAAAATTCTGGCGAAAGTCACGTCGCTATAGCTCTTACAAAGGAACAATTGCTCCCAACCCCCTCAATCGTCGCTTTAGTGCAAAATATCCTCTTCAAAAATTAATCGCTGATGTGACAGCGTTCAAGACAGCCGATGAGCAGAAACTGTATTTAAGGCCTATTATGGAGAACCACTGACAAGTTATAAGAAACTGATGAATAAGATTAATCAATATATTCACCACTATAATCATAGAAGAATAAAACAAAAATTGAGCGGTATGTCTTTGCTTGAATACCGAATCTATACCATTCAATTAACCGTTTAAATACAAACTCCAACTTTTGAGGTTCACATCA
>NZ_JBNUPL010000050.1:0-1124 GCF_050409445.1 Facklamia sp. P13055 | reverse complement strand
TGTTAAACGTAAATGATAATGTCTCAAGAGAACACAAATCAAAATGTCCCACTATCCACTATAATAAATGATGAAAAGGATAGGAGGGAAAATGATGGGAGATTATCTTACAGTGAAAGAAAAGCATTATTATGAAACAATTAAACAAGTCGTGAATGGTAAAAAAACAAAACAACGCGCGGAGGTCGAACTCGCTCTTTCTCGCCGTCAAATCAACCGATTGATTCAACGTTATTTATCGAAAGGACGTCGAGGTTTTCAGCATGGGAACTGTGGCAGGTCCCCTTCCACCAAGATTTCACCTTCTCTTAGAAAACAAATTGTGTCTATCTATCAAACAAAATATGCGTCATTTAATTTTAAACATTTTCATGAGTTTTTAGTGAAAGAAGAAGGCTTTTGTCTTTCTGAATCTTCCGTTCGAAACATTTTGTCTCAAGCTCACATTCTTGCTCCCAAAGCTCGTCGTTCAACGAAGCGCCGATGGAAAAAACAATTGCTAAACAAACAAAACAAATCGACTCTCACCCAACGCGAACTCTCCCTGTTGAAAGAGGTCCAATTAGTCGAAGGAAAGAAAGCGCATCCTTCTCGCTCCCGCAAAAAATATGCCGGAGAATTAATTCAAATGGATGCTTCTCAACATGTTTGGTTTGGAACAGAAAAAGCCTTTTTACACGTCGCCATTGATGATGCTTCGGGAGAGATTGTCGGTGCTTTCTTTGACAAGCAAGAAACTTTAGCTGCTTATTATGAAGTTTCTGCTCAGTTTCTAGAAAACAAAGGCATTCCTGTTGAAATTTTGACCGATAATCGCACGATCTTTAAGGCTGGGAGAAAAGAAAAAGGCTCTCTGTCTGACCAGAGAACCTTAACACAGTATGGATATATGTGCCAAAACTTAGGGATTGTCCTGTCGACGACTTCAATCCCCCAAGCTAAAGGACGCGTGGAACGCGTGTTTAACACACTTCAAGACCGCTTAATCAGCGAAATGCGTCTGGCTAATATCCAAACCTTAGCGGAAGCGAATCACTTCTTGATTCAATTTATTCCTCTATTTAATCAGCGATTTGCTTTCCAACTTAAAGATAACCGAAATGTCTTTCAAAAGATAGACCCTT
>NZ_JBNUPL010000049.1:0-1181 GCF_050409445.1 Facklamia sp. P13055 | reverse complement strand
CAAACATATGTTACACAAGGTGCTTCTAAATGGGCATGCTTATGTCTTAGCGTCTAGCCCTCAAATTCTTTACTTTTGTCAAAGAGGAAAGCGGAGCGATCCTTGACAAAAGTAAAGAATTTGAGATCATTAAGAAAGACTAAGCAGGCTTGTTCCTAAAGTATTCGCGTACTACTTCATTGGGACTCTTAAAATTTAAAACCTTTCGATGGATATTATTGCCTCGGTTCACATATCGACGATGTGCTTTCTTCAATTCTTGCACACTCTTAAATTCTCGACGATTGTAGAATCGTTCCCCATCTTCTCGGTGACTTCTTTCAACTATGCCGTTCTGCCATGGAGAATAGGGACGGGTCTTGAGATACTCTATCTCCTTACTCTCTAATATCTCCTCAAAGATGGTTAGTTTATCGGTAACATCTGGATCATTGGTAAATTCACGCCCATTATCTGTTTGAACCTTCGTGATATCAAAGCCTAGACACGCTTCTAACTCTAATAAAAATAAAGCGGTATTGGTGACCGTTTTTTCATCCACAATCTCACAGTAGCGTTTGCGCGAATACTCATCGATCGCTGTGATTTGATAATAACGAATGCCTTTCGAATCAAACTTAAGACAATGCATGGGCACATATTTGATATCGATTTGTACCTTTTCGCCTGGATAAGTTACTTGGGTCGGTTTCCATCTAGACTTGGGATATTTTTTCTTAGCATCCGCTACGCTCTTATTCCAACCCTGCTCACGAATCTGTTTGCACATACTATCATAACTACGTGAATAACCTTCACGCTGACATTGAACATAAACTTCCGCGAGCCCTTCATGACCATAGCGTTGATATTTTGCTTTAATTATTTGTAGTTCGTTATCGGTATGCTGATTAGGGTGTGAGTGAGGACGTCGTGATTGATTTCTTATACTCTCCCAACTTCCGTCATATCGATCACGCCAACGTTTTACATTTTGTCGAGACGTATGATAACGCCGAGCTGCTGCTGCATTATTATCATGTTCGATGGCATACTCTACAATTCTTTTTCTTAATCGCATTTCTTCTGTTATAATATTTTTCATGGGAGCTTCCTTTCGCTAAGTTGTTTGTATATCTTTAGTGTAACAGAAGCTCCCTATTTTTATTTGTTTTATGTCACATATGTATTATCGTCTAACA
>NZ_JBNUPL010000048.1:0-1517 GCF_050409445.1 Facklamia sp. P13055 | reverse complement strand
GAATTAGCTCAGCTGGGAGAGCGTCTGCCTTACAAGCAGGATGTCGGCGGTTCGATCCCGTCATTCCCCACTCTTGACTCGTTAGCTCAGTCGGTAGAGCAACTGACTTTTAATCAGTGGGTCGCAGGTTCGAATCCTGCACGGGTCATATTCCTAAATGAAAACATCAAGGAATTTTAATTTGCGGGTGTGGCGGAATTGGCAGACGCACCAGATTTAGGATCTGGCGCCTTCGGGCGTGGGGGTTCAAGTCCCTTCACCCGCACTTGCATTTTGATCACTTATGATTTATAATTGGAAATCCTAAGTTATATTATGCCGGCTTAGCTCAGTTGGTAGAGCATCTGATTTGTAATCAGAGGGTCGAGGGTTCAAGTCCTTTAGCCGGCACTTTTGCGGAAGTAGTTCAGTGGTAGAACACCACCTTGCCAAGGTGGGGGTCGCGGGTTCGAACCCCGTCTTCCGCTTTGCCAAGATACATTTAGGCTTTTAAAGCCGGGGTGGCGGAATTGGCAGACGCACAGGACTTAAAATCCTGCGGTGAGTGATCACCGTGCCGGTTCGACTCCGGCCCTCGGCATTTCACTTTATTGTGAATGATAAAATATTTTGCACCCGTGGCTCAACTGGATAGAGTACCTGACTACGAATCAGGCGGTTGCAGGTTCGAATCCTGCCGGGTGTATTAGAGTAAAACGGGAAGTAGCTCAGCTTGGTAGAGCACTTGGTTTGGGACCAAGGGGTCGCAGGTTCGAATCCTGTCTTCCCGATTTGTTTATTCTTATATGGGGGATTAGCTCAGCTGGGAGAGCGCCTGCTTTGCACGCAGGAGGTCAGCGGTTCGATCCCGCTATTCTCCATTTTTTGGCGGTGTAGCTCAGCTGGCTAGAGCGTCCGGTTCATACCCGGGAGGTCATGGGTTCGATCCCCTTCGCCGCTATCTAAGGCCGGACCTTTAGCTCAGGTGGTTAGAGCTCCCCGCTCATAACGGGGTGGTCGTAGGTTCGAGTCCTACAAGGTCCATTATGGATTTTGCCATTGGTTAACGGAGGATTACCCAAGTTCGGCTGAAGGGAACGGTCTTGAAAACCGTCAGGCGTGTAAGAGCGCGCGTGGGTTCGAATCCCACATCCTCCTTTGAGAATATGCGGGTGTAGTTTAGTGGTAAAACCACAGCCTTCCAAGCTGTTGTCGGGAGTTCGATTCTCCTCACCCGCTTTATTGATAATGGGCCTGTAGCTCAGCTGGTTAGAGCGCACCCCTGATAAGGGTGAGGTCGGTGGTTCGAGTCCACTCAGGCCCATAGCAATAATTAATTGTTATTTTGAATTGGCTCATGGGGAAGTACTCAAGTGGCTGAAGAGGCGCCCCTGCTAAGGGTGTAGGTCGGTTTATACCGGCGCGAGGGTTCAAATCCCTCCTTCTCCGTTATTCTTATATACTTGCCAATGAGTTTTGATATTGGCCCGTTGGTCAAGCGGTTAAGACACCGCCCTTTCACGGCGGTAACACGGGTT
>NZ_JBNUPL010000047.1:0-1562 GCF_050409445.1 Facklamia sp. P13055 | reverse complement strand
GGCTCTTTGTCAAATAGGGTTGATGAGTAGGTGAGGTAACCGACTGGTTACTTCACCTCTTTTTTTACAGATCAACAATTATTATAAGCGCATGAATGATCGACCGGTTTTATTATGAGATAAATTGTCAAAAAGCAACCGACGTAGATGATTGATTGGGCAAGTATAAGCGCATCATCAATAAAATTCTATTTTTAAAATGTGAATAATTACGATAGCCATAGGCATTTCGTTTCAGCACCTTGATTTTATTGTTTAGCCCTTCAATTGGGCCATTCGTTAAGGTTGAATAGTTAAAGGTGTTTTGAATAAAAGTGTGATAGCGTCTAAAGGTTCTTAAAACGGTCTTTAATTTTTTTGAAACGGGTAATGTTAGGCCATAGTTGACCCAAAACTCAAATCGATCGATTCGAAGGTCTTGAAGGGCTTCTCTTAAATGATGAACGACCTCGTAAGTGACTTTTAATTCGCTACTTGATGCTAATAAATAATCAACGATACCACTGGTGTTTGTGATCCAATCAAATAATCGATAGCGCTGATAAGTAGTGGTGTGTAATTTATTTCTTGGTGTCATGATTAGGCGCCAGTAGCGTTTATGTTTATTGTACAGTCGATTGTCTTTGTTTCGGAAGGTGTTCATCACATGAATTCGTGTCCGATTCAGCTCACGATTTAAAGCTTGAATGAGATGGAATTTATCAATAATAATTTGTGCTTTTGGAAAAACTTTTTGAATTAAATCCATATACGGTCGGTACATATCAATCGTTATCGTTTGAACCGATTGACGGGTTTCCAACGGAAATTGTTGAAAATAACGGATTAATGAAGACTGTTTGCGATCAAAGAACAAATCAACTAATCGATGCGTTTTAGCGTCACAGTAAATGAAACTCATCGCAGCATCAATCGTTCGAACACTTTTAAATTCATCAAAACAAAGGTGTTGTGGTAAGGAATGTAGCGGTTTGAATTGAAGGTGCTGTGCCATTTGATTCGTCACACGACGGACTGTATGAATCGATACATGCACCAGTTGAGCGATATAAGTTTCTGATATCGTATGTGTTAACTGATCAGCGATATATCGTTTCAAATGATTAGATAGATGACAGTGACGAGCGACTTCAGGCGTTTGAGCGGTAAAGGATGAGTGACAAGATTTACAGTAATAACGCTGTTTTTTTAAATCTAAATAAGTGGGATAACCTGCCATCGGTATTAATTGAATGCGCGATGTACGAGAGCCATTTTTAACGATTGAATAGTTAATTGCTGATTGTCCACAACAAGGGCAATGACTAATAGGCTCTATTAATTGACCTGTTAATAAGAAAGATAAACGGCCTTTAATCGAAATTTTTGAAAATTTTTGGTCATTAATTGTGATGTTTTTATCGTTTAATCCGAGTAAAGATGATATAATGTGTGACATGGGACAGCTCTCCTTTATTGTGGTTTAGTCGCTTATAATATACAGGAGATCTGTCCTTTTTTGTACCCTAAAGTAAAAAATAGAGTTGAGGCCTTCGGCCATCAACCCTATAAATTATAGAACC
>NZ_JBNUPL010000046.1:0-1781 GCF_050409445.1 Facklamia sp. P13055 | reverse complement strand
CAAAAAATAGGGTGGAAGGAAGTGTTTTTCTTCCATCCACCCTATTTATTATAGAACTTTAAAAGCAGAGTAGGAAAGCAGAGCCAAGTAAAATAATGGATTGTGTAATTGAAATAAATTGGATATGAATTCAAAGCTTTGTTGTAAATACACTAATAAAAGTATATAATATAAGTGTAAATGCAACAAGGAGATGAATATAATGAATCATAGAAAGCAAATTGAAAGACATCTTAAAAAGTCAGGTGGTATTATAACATCTACTTATTGCAGAGAAAATAATATACCTACAGTATATTTAAGTAGACTAGTAAAAGAAGGAAAATTGTTTAGAGTTCAAAAAGGAATATATATTACTAAAGATGGTGATTATGATGACTACTATTTTTTTCAATATCAGTATAAAAAGGCAATATTTTCCTATGAGACAGCTTTGTTTATACTTGGAGTAACGGACAAAATTCCATGGATAATGGATGTTACAGTTTACAATGGCTATAAATTTAATGAAAAGCAAGATACACTTAATGTTAATTATGTAAAAAAATCTATTTATGACTTAGGTATTATCCAGAAAAAGACAATGTTTGGAAATACTGTTAATGTTTATTCCTACGAAAGAACACTTTGTGATTTTATTTCTAACAAAGAAAAAATGGATGTTGAAGTTTATGTAAAACTCATTCGTTCATATTCTAAATATAAGGATAAGGATATACATTCTCTTTATGAAATAGCAAGAAAAATGGGAATAGAAGATAAAGTAAAGGAAGTTATGGAGGTGGTATATGAATAAAGCAAAACTAACCGCTATTTGTCACAAGATAAGCAAAGAAACTGGACTTCCATTTAATTCAGTAATGCTATATTATTTTTTGGAAAGCATATTAAAAAAATTATCACAGAGTAAATATCATGAAAACTTTGTTTTTAAAGGAGGTTTTCTTCTATCTAATGTAGTAGGTATAGATTCAAGAAGTACAGTAGATATAGACTTTCTTTTGAGAAATATGCACTTATCAGAAGAAAATATATTAAAAATATTACAAGAAGCACTGGAAACAAAATCTTCAGATGATATATTCTATAAAACACATGGAATAAGTACAATTAAGGAAGATGACCAGTATGGAGGGTTTCGTGTAAGTATACTTTGTAGAATGGAGAATATAAGACAAATCGTACCTCTTGATATTGCAACAGGAGATGTTATTACACCCTATCCCATAGACTATAAATATATAAGTGCTTTTGGACAAAAAGATATTTTAATTAAAGCTTATCCCATAGAAACAATATTAGCAGAAAAAATTCAAACAATTTATTCAAGAGGATTTTTAAATAGCAGAAGTAAGGATTATTATGATCTTTATATAATTTATAAATTAAAAGATAAGGAAATAGAGATTGATATATTAAAAGAGGCTTGTATTCAAACATTTAACTATAGAAAAACGGAATTTGATACAGATAAAATCATCAGTCTAATGGAAATGTTAAAAGCAGATGAAGCTTTTTTAAAAAGGTGGCAAGCGTATTCGAAGAAAAATCTCTACGCTAGAGACATAAAGTTTGAAGATGCCATAGATAATGGAATAAATATTATAGAAAAAATATAAAATCAGTAGATCTATGAAAAGATGAGAGATTGAAGATTTAAGGCTCTATGTCCAATAGGGTTGATGCTATCCAAGGAGATTAAGCCACTAACGGTTGCTTGGTCTCTTTTTCTTTTCTTCCTGACACATATAATCTTGATATTAAAAGAATTCTATTTTTGA
>NZ_JBNUPL010000045.1:0-1960 GCF_050409445.1 Facklamia sp. P13055 | reverse complement strand
TGGGACATTTTGATTTGTGTTCTCTTGAGACATTATCATTTACGTTTAACACAAAATTTGAGAGAACTTATCATTCACTCGTTGACAAAATTTAATAGGGATGCTATCTTTAGTAATGCTTAATTATTTATTTAGGCTAACCTAAAATATAGTTTTTGGAGGAAGTTTATGAATAAAAATAAATTCTTAATCGGTAGCATGTTAACAATAAGTAGTTTTGTTTTGGTTTCGCAGTCTGCGATATTTGCTGAAGATGAAAGTAATATAAAGGCATCTATAGAGAATATACATAATAAAGTTGCTTCATCAGAAAGCACTACTGTAAGAAGCGAGTTAAAAGATGTTCTGGTTTCAGAGGGACATCAAACAGAGACTTTTGACGAAAAAAATCAAGACGATTTAAACAAAATCTCTGATAAAAACGATATAAAAAATGAAAATAAGGATAGTATTATCAATAATGAAGACCGAGAAAAATTATTAGATTCTGATCTTAAAAAACCAAAAAATGTTTCTAAAGATAAAGAAACAGAGTTTGAAGGTAATAGGTCATCAGAAATACTTGCGCCTACGACCTCAAGAGAATCTGAAAATAGTTTGGAGAGTTATTTGGAAACTGACACTAATCTTTCAAAAGAGAATTTAAAGTCAACCTACATGAATGATCAAAACGCTCAAATCCTAGGAAGCACTATTACAGATAGCCAGAACCTAGTTTATAAAATCTTGTCATATAAAGACGGAGTAGGAACTGTTCAATTAGGAGATGGTGAAAAAAGTCTCATATGGAATGATGATACCTTAAGAATTTCTAATGTTATTCAAAATGAAAAAGGTACATTTACAGTAACGGAAATCGCTAGCAATGCATTCTATAGTGTAATTGAAGAATCATCTGGTCAGCGAATGGGTCCGAATGTTTCGAAGGTTATCGTGCCCAACTCAATCTTGAAGATTCAAGATCGAGCATTCTTTTCAGCTGAAACCATCAGAAATGTTGAGTTTTTGCCAAAGTCTAACTTAAAGCATATAGGAAAAGAAGCTTTTTATTTCTCAAATCTAAAAAATATAATAATTCCGGATTCTGTTGAAACAATCGGAGACAAAGCTTTTTCATTTAATGAGAATCTAACGGATTTAGAAATTGGAGATGCTTCTAATTTAAAGACTATTGGTAAGGGTGCTTTCTCTTCAAACAAAAAATTGAAGCGACTTTACATTCCTAAAGGGGTTACCTCAATAGGAGAAGAAGCATTTATAACAACTCCTGATTTAGAAGAAATAAGGGTAAGTTCATCAAATAATAATTTTAAAGATATAGATGGAATTTTGTTTAATAAAGATGAAAAAAATCTTATAAAATATCCGTCGAGAAAAGTTGAAAGAAACTATGAGATTCCTGAAAAAGTAGTGTTTATAGCCGATTATGCTTTTGACAATAATGATAATCTTAAAGAGTTAATATTTGGGAAAAATGTTAAAAAAATAGGAGATTTTACGTTTAAAAATGCAGATAAGTTAGAAAAAATTAACCTAAATGAGGGACTTGAAGAAATTGGTAGGTTGGCATTTTATTATATGCCATCTTTAGAGAGCGTTGAATTACCAAAATCGTTAAATAGCTTAGGAAGGAATCCTTTTTATGGCTTAGATTCTTTAACAACTATTATTTTTGGAGAAGGAGTCAAAGAATTTTCAAATAGTACTATTGCTGGACCTCTTGGATCATTGAAAAAAATTATAATTAAGGCGAAAAATGCCACTTTTGCAGAGGATAGTTTTAACCTTCCGGATAATATAAAAGGTACTGTTAAAATAGAAGTTGCTTCAGATAACATCAAAAATAAAATGGTGGAATTAGGCTTTAAGGAAGAAAATATTTTAATTAATCTTGACGACGATACGCCAGATGACGGCACTCCGGATGAAGAGACTCCAGATGGCGGCACTCCGGATGAAG
>NZ_JBNUPL010000044.1:0-3058 GCF_050409445.1 Facklamia sp. P13055 | reverse complement strand
AAGTAAAAAATAGAGTTGAGGCCTTCGGCCATCAACCCTATAAATTATAGAACCTTTTGTTTGTGCTTTAAGAGTTTAATAAATTTTAAAAATCTCCGTACTGATTTCTAACATTTGAAGCGCGCATTGTCTGAGATTTCCCAATGTTTCATAAGCATAATCTTCGCCGAGAATAGCTCGTGTAGAATCACTCGGTAACAATTCTCTTTTTTCCATTTCAAGATGCTCATACCATTCTTGACTACCATAATAATCGATGAGTTTTGCTATTTTTTCGATTTGGCCTTGGAACGCATCGAGTTGTTCCATTAATTGATTAACAGATTGGTCAACGGCTAAATAGTTTGTTTCCATTTCGATAAAATGCTCAATCTTATCCATTTTATATCCCCCTAAACGAATTATTATTATTATTTTATCATCATTTATTAACCTTGCGCTAAAAAGAGTGAAACGAAAGTGGCAGGGACAGTTTATTTAGGTAATAATAGAAAGAGAACAATAAAAGGAGGCAAGATTATGAAGATTATTGAAGGAAAGATGCCTTTCAAAGGGCATGAAACCTATTACCGCGTTGTAAATCAAGCAGGTAGCAAACCTCCTCTACTCTTACTCCATGGGGGGCCGGGATCTACTCACAATTACTTGGAAGTTTTAGACCCACTTGCTGAATTGGATGATCGCCCATTGGTTATGTATGATCAAATTGGTTGTGGTTTATCGATGGTTGAAGGGCATCCTGAATTATTTACCGCACAGGTATGGAAAGAAGAATTAATTGCTTTAAGAAATTATTTAAAATTAGACCAAGTTCATATTTTAGGACAATCTTGGGGTGGGATGCTGCAACAAATTTATCAGATTGAAGAACAACCAGAGGGGATAAAATCTTATATCTTTTCATCAACGCTTTCATCCGCCAAGCTTTGGCGCCAAGAAGGGATGCGCCGAGTGAATCTAATGCCAGAAGTCTATCGTCAAGCGATATTAATGGCTGAAGAAAGCGGCAATTACCAATCACCGGAATACCTTGAAGCACTTAATGTCTTTATGGAAAGATATTGTTGTGGTCCAGTCACTGAAGATTCACCTGCTTGCCTAAAAAGAGAAAAGGCAGCTGGTTCAGAAGCTTATCTAGTGGGTTGGGGGCCTAATGAATTTACGCCGACTGGGACTTTGTCTGGCTTTGAATATACGGAGCACTTAAGGGAAATCGTACAACCATCCTTAGTGATCAGTGGGGCTATGGATCTTTCTTCTCCATACATTGCTAAAACTTTGTATGATAATCTACCCAATGCTGAATGGGAGTTGTTCCAGTATAGTCGACATATGTGTTACATTGATGAAACGGAAAAATACATTAATGTCTTAATGAATTGGTTAAATCGAAAGGATTAATGAAATCTGAGGAGGTTCTATTTAATTAGACATTCAATGCGAGACCTTACTGTTAAAAACGGATAAGTGCCTTTAACGGTTGAAGAAAAAATTGATTGAGGAGTTGGCAATTTTTTGAAGATAAAGAAATCAGTGCTATTTATGCGAGTCCATATCTTCATGTCAAACAAACCATTGAACCTACAGCTGAACGATTAAATTTAAAATTTATTTAGCAGAAAGATTTACGAGAGCGTAGGATTGGGGAAGGGGGAAGAGTTTTCTACAATTGCGCAAAACCAATGGGATAATTTTAATTATAAGTTGTCGAATAGTGAGTCATTACATGAAGTATCTCATCGAGTCGTATCTTGTTTTAAGGAAATAACAGAGCAATCACAAGCTAGTATCATTGTTGCTAGTCATGGCACAGCTTTGTCCGTACTAATGAATGTTTTGACAAAAAACAGTTTGCTTATCAAGATTTCTTAAGTATGAAACAACTGCAAGTTTATGAATTAAAACATTCTCAAAGACAAGTTGAAGAGTGGGAAAAATTAAAATTCATTAGTTCGAGAAGCGGACTATTTTACTGGACATCGCATTTTTAATGAAGGAGTGACCCTCAAGTTCAGATATTAATCAACGTATCTTAAGGCATTATTGATGGATCATGTAAGAATCATGAAAGGTAGTAATTATTATCTTCCCTCACTAAGCATAATAAAAATTGTCTTTCTCTTGTTAACAACTAGAGTATTTAGTAGGATAGAAAAAAATGAGAGGAAGGATATGAATAGCCACTTACCTTTACATGAATGGGATCATAATCCCCAAGCCATTATTAACCCTAAAGAAGTCACAGAGAAAGTAGTAAATTTTCCAGACACAGTAGTTTCTTGCTTTTCCTGCTTAACTTTCCAAAGAATGATCAGTGATTATCCACATGAAGCGATTGCTTCCACTTCTACTGCTCAGGGCGAGATTCCTATTTATCAGCTACAAATTGGAAAACAAACGATTGCTGCTTTCAATTCTCAAGTAGGAAGTCCGGCTTGTGTAGGCGTCCTGGAGCACCTATGGGCAATGGGGATGAAACGTCTCGTTTTATTTGGAACCTGTGGTGTGCTAGACCCTAGTATTGAAGAGTTATCAATTATTATTCCAAATCGAGCGGTGCGAGATGAAGGAACCTCTTTCCACTATCTTAAACCAAGCTATGAATTAGATGTAAATAAAAGGAGCTTAGAAGATTTTCAATCATGCCTCAATCAAAAAGGGGTTTCATCGCGTATTGGTAAGGCCTGGACAATGGATGCTATTTTCAGAGAAACAATTGATCGGTATAAAAAACGAAAAGAGTAAGGCTGTATCTGTGTCGATATGGAATGTTCAGCCGTAGCCGCCTGGGCTCAATTGCGATCAGTTGAAGTGTGTCACTTCTTTTATGCTGCCGATCATTTGAGTGAAGAAGCTTGGGACAGCCCGTTCTTTATCCGATCATCTTGCCTTAGATTCTAAGGCTTTCATTGCTCAAATAGCAATTGAGTTTGCTTTAATATGGAAGTAGATTAAAACAAAAGCAGCGACAAAAAGGTCGCTGCTTCAGACTGTAGACAAAGCCCTCTAAATCACCAACCTATGGTGATTTAGAGGGCTTTTTGATATATAATAAAAA
>NZ_JBNUPL010000043.1:0-3157 GCF_050409445.1 Facklamia sp. P13055 | reverse complement strand
AAAAAGAAGATTTACATTTGTTGAATGGAAATGACTTAATTAACTTATTTCTTTATTACTCACCTAGTATAGTTCATAAATAGTGATCTGTCAAATTTTATTTGAAAGTAAATGATGCTTTTGTTAAACGTAAATGATGCTTTCATATATAATTAGCTGGGAAGTCAAGCGGCTGTAGCCAATTGAAATGATACGAATTATTAAATAGCTGCTTTAACATCCTATATATTATTACTCGATGAAATGTTTCAGCTGAAAACACTTAAATGATTGTCGAATTTTACTCCCTTGTTCATTTAATAGTCACGTCTTCTCATAATCTTCATACTTATAATTAAGGAAGCAAAATAAGTAAAACTCATGACTAGTATGGAAGTAAAGAGTTGGCTCCATTTATTTGAAAAGAAGTTTTTCAAAATCCTGTATAAATCTGTTGAAATTATCTTTTCACTGAATAAAAAGAGGACCACTCCAACAATACAAAGGACTAAAAAGCTAAAGATTATTAATAGTGTCCCTTCTGAGCCAAATTTTAATTGAATAGGTAACAGTATCAAAACCAGGATTGAGCTAACAGCCAAAATCATTAGTATCGTCAAAAGATTGTCTATAAAATTGAAAGTTTGTGGACTTTGAAAATAAGCGACGAGTGAAGTCAAATAAACTTCAAAAACTAATAAACCTATTAACCCTATGATTAAGGAAAAGTATTTTGAATATACGTAATCTTGGCGGGTATATGGTAGGGTCAAAAGCATTGGCATCCCATTTTCCCTCTCATCATAAGTCATGGGTGACAGTATCAAAGATAAGATTGAAACTGAAATAACACTTATCAAAGCCAGGTCACCAGATTTAATATACAAGATAATGAAAATCATTATTATTGGTAAAAAAATATGTAACTTGGTCTTGCGAATTAATAGCCAATCTTTATATAGCAAACCTTTCATAAGCCACCACCTCCTTTTATTAATTTTACATCGCTTTACACTGATTAATTATTCGTGGAGAACATCAAAAAGGGGCATTGATTTTCTAAGCTGAATTTTAATATGAATGACTTAAGTGAACGTTTAATCTTGATCAATGACATTTCTATATTTGCCTTCACAATTTAATACTCCCGCTTTTGCATAATTCTGCTACTTATATAATAGGATATGCCCATCATTCCTGCTATCACTAGTATGAATAAAAAGAAAACATTCCAATCATTTGCTAAGAAATTTTGCAAGAACTGTATTTGATCCAATGAAATTAACTTAAACTCCTTAATAAGATAAAGAACTCCCATTATTCCTCCAAATAATAAGCCACCTACTACCATCATGGCAATCATTGCTTTTTTAACACCATATTTTAAATAAATGGGAAGCAAAATCCAACACATAGCAGAAGATACCACTAAAGTACTCAATATTTCAAGAAAGTTGTCAGTAAAAGAAAATTCTTCAATATTTTTGAAGGTAGCCATACTGGTGATTAAGCCCACTTCAAAAATCAATAAAGTAACGATGGTTATAACTGCAAACAAATATTTTGAACGCACATAGTCTTGCCGTGTATACGGTAGCGATAAAAGCATGGGCATGCCATTATCATACTCATCGTAAGAAATAGTCGAAATAATGGAGAATAGACCTACCATCGAGGTGTAAGTCATAAAAAATAATTTATCGTCCCCACTATAAAGCACAATGATTCCTACCACTACTGGTATCAGAAATTGCAGACCCATCTTACGAATTAGTAGCCAATCTTTATAAAGCAATCCTTTCATTTGCGACCACCTACCATTAATTTAATTAAATCATCCACCGAAGCTTTTTCGATAATTACTTGTGGATAATTTTCCAAATAAAACTGTCTTTGATTGGTTAAGCAGCAATAACCATAATTTGTCTGATCAATCTTAATGATATGCGATTGATCGATCTGATCCAGTTCTTCTTGACGAAGCTTTAAAATACCATAGCTAGATAAAAGTTGATCCATTTCCTCGTACATAACTATTTTACCTTGATCGATAAGGTAGAAATCATCGCAAATCCCTTCCAAATCTGTGGCAATATGGGAAGAAATTAAAATGCTCGTTTGCGGAGACTCGTCTAAGTATTCACGCAAAATATCTAATATTTCTTCACGCGCCACTACATCCAACCCTGAGGTCGGCTCATCCATTATTAAAAATTGAGCTTTATGCGAAATGGCCGTAATTACTTTCATTTTTGCCTGCATACCTGTCGAAAATTTTTCAAACTTTTTATCCCACGTTAAGCCTTGCTGGTCTACAAAATGTCTAAACATGGCCTCATCAAAGTTTCGATAGCTACGCTTTAAGATAGCTAAAACATCTTTACAATTCATCACTCGACTAAAATTGGAATCCGACAAAACGACCCCCAACTTCTCCTTGTCATGACCAGATAACTGATTAACCGGACGCCCAAAAAGTTCAACTTCCCCTTGATCAGGAAAGATCAAACCAAGAATCGCCTTAATCGTCGTTGTCTTGCCAGATCCGTTCCTACCCAAAAAGCCAGTTACCATTCCTTCTTTAACTTGCAAACTGCAATCGAGCTGAAAAGAACCGTAATTTTTCTTTAAATGATTAACTTTTAACATCCCAATCCCCCATTAATAAATCAAATATGGACTGCATTTCATCTTTACTTAAGTGAAAAAGTTGTGCTTTCTCAATTGCTTGAGCCATTATAGCTTCCACTTGCATCAACTGTTCATTACGTAAAAGTTCTTGATTGGCTTCTAAAACATAGGAGCCTTTACCATGAACTGTCTCAATAAACCCTTCTCTCTCCAATTGGTCATAAGCTTTTTTGACCGTTAGCGCACTGATCTTCAATTCCTTAGAAAGGGATCTCACGGAAGGAAGCGCACTTGCAGTCGGTATTTCTCCTGCTAGAATCATTGCAGTTATCTGGTCTACAATCTGTTCATAAAGAGGAGTCATACTTGTATTATCGATAATTATTTGCATGCATTTTGCCCCTTTCATAAACAGTGTATAACAGTATATAACACTTGTCAATCCTTTTATAAAAAAACACAAAAAAACCACCAGCAAAGCTGGTGGGTTTAAATGGTTCTATAATTTATAGGGTTGATGGCCGAAGGCCTCAACTCTATTTTTTAC
>NZ_JBNUPL010000042.1:0-4602 GCF_050409445.1 Facklamia sp. P13055 | reverse complement strand
TATCTCGGGTCTTATTTTAAAGGTTATAGCAAAAATGGACTTATGATACAGCCCCATTGTTAAATTAAGTGTAGACGATTTTATTATGGCAAGAACAAGAAAAACATTTATCCCTGAATTTAAACTTCAAATAGTGTGATTATTTGAAATGGAAAATCTAAATCCGATAATGTTAGAGAGTATGATTTAACATCTCTGGTATTAGATAAATAGATGAAGAATCATCAAAATAGTGGTTCATTCAATACAGTTGATCATCTAACAGATGATAAAAAAAAGCTATGAAAATTACGCAAAGAAAATCCACCATTGAAAGTGGAAAATGATAGTTTAAAGCAAGCCGCGCTGATCATGTAACGAAAAGAGAAGTCATTCAGAAGAATGCTCCTCACTATTGCGTATCAGTAATGTGCTAAGTCCTAAAAATACCAAGAAGCACTTATTATGATTCAATAAAAAGAAAGAATACCAATCTTAAAAAGATGATTCGGAATTAGAAACTATCATTATACATACGTTTAATACGAGTAGAAAAAGCTTTGGTACAAGACGAATAAGAAATGAACTGAATAAGATGGGTATAACTTTATCAAGACGAAAAATTGGTCGCATGATAAAAAAACATAATCTAGTATCAGTTTATACAAAAATCTGCTTAACAAAAAAGACGACCAACAGAAGTTAGTCGTCTGAAGCCCTACCAACATTATTTGACATAGAGCCATTTAAATTGAAATTTGGCAGGATATTATTATAAAGAGTTAGGTTCTTTTGTATAAGTACTAAATAAAGATTATTGAACTATTTGATACATCTGATCATTAAGGTCTTTAAAGGTCTCCCAATTTGATTGAGATTGCAGAGTCAACAGGACTTCCTCATCTTCATTGATGACTTCAATTTGTTCCTCTTCAGTTACACGGTAGTTGATATTTTCTAATTTGATAACATTAGTTTGGCTTTCAGTGATTTTTGCCATTTGGAGTTTAGCTTCTTCGGACAATTCAAAATCAGAAAGATTTTGAATTTCAAACTCTAATTGATCCGCTAAGTTTTGGCTTGGATTTAATAAATAAATAGTATCAAAGTCAAAAAGATAGCCTTGGTTACTATCATTTAAATAAAGGGAGCTTTGGTTTGGCAGATTCAGTAAATCTTCGATGTTGAGATCGAAATCAGCAATCGTTTCATTTTCTAAAATTGAAATGTTTAAAGGCGATTCACTGTCCATTAGTTGATAGTAAGCAGTTACTCTTGTTTTTTCGCCAGAATCTACTTCTTCATACTTAGGAAAAACTTCTTGATTAGGATCTAATTGATACTTCCCTGGTTCTAATTTAATCGTTGAATCTTGTTGAGATTGAGAGAAGAAAACCTGTTGGTCCCAAGTGTGGGCATAATCCATCACTTTATGATCAGAAGTATTTTCAAATTCATATTTTACAACGAGCATTGGTAATTCTTGGTCTTGATTGCCAGCAGAAGCAGGTGCTAATAATGAAACATATTTAATGGTATATTCGCCAGTTTCACTTACAAAAGTGTAATTAAGAGGTAAAGCTTCTTTCTCAGCTTCAGAATCTACTCTTTGCTCATTCAAATGCTGAGTAAGTTTTTCATGTTTAATTGAGTCCTCTTTTTTATTATCGCTTTCTGTTTGGCTCTGATTGTTTGGCTTAGAATCTGATTGGCTGAAGATTTCAGGATATAACTTTTTGAAATTGTTGTAAGGCATGGTAATATCTCCACCGGTCGGTAGTTTTATTAAGTATTGAATAGCTGCTTCACGCACAGCGCCTTTTGGAAGTTTTGCCAGCATTTCATCTGTTACACCATAATAATGGAGAGAATATAGATATTCATCGTAGAATCCTTGATCTACTTTTTGAGCTGCTTCTTCATAAGTATAGGATAGTCCTTTATCTGTTGAATTTGGTTCTTTCTGCTCTGAAGATGTTTGTGTAATGGAAACAAAAGTCGGATATAACTTTTTGAAATGTGCGTAAGGCATGGAGATATCTCCACCAGTCGGTAATTCCATTAAATATTGAATGGCTGCTTCACGAACTGTTCCTTCAGGAAGTGTTGCTAGCATTTCATCTGTTATTCCATAGTAATGTAATGAAGAGAGGTATTGATCATAAAAATCCTCATCCACTCTTTTAGCGGCTTCTTCATAAGTAAAGCTTAGACCTTTGTCTGGTGTTTCAACCTCAGTTTGGTTTGCTTCACTCGTTTCCTGCGCATAGGTATATATAGGTAAGCTAGCTGCCACAAGAGACATGATAGAAAGGGTAGATAATAATCTTCTTTTTATTGACATAATATAGCTCCTTTTATTTTTAATTTTATTATTTATATTTTAACATAAACTTCTTTTTTTATCACTAATAATTATTGAAGTATTACGTATGAAGAGACTATTAACTTTTTACTGTTTGATAAAATAAAGTTTAGATTGAATATCAAAAAATTAAGCATGAATAATAATAGTCTAGCTTAAGAGTTGAAAAATTAAATTTTAATCAAGATAGTATTTCCATTAATTTTTTTTAATTTCCTCCGTGTTATTGTTAGTCGAATTAATAGCTATTAAAAGACTGAAATTAAATGTAAGGATGTGGGATATGGAAAACAATGCAAGAATTATTTGCAATTATCTGATTAAATATGGATGGTCTTGAGAAGATGTTGCTAGAATTCTAGTAATCCAGAAATTAATGGAAATCGTTGTGGATATGAAATTGGTCAGTGTATATCAGTAACTAATTTAACTAATTGGCCATATACAAATGGTTTAGATCTAGTAAATTTCTATACACAATTAAAGTGAATATAATATGAAGTCGTAAATTGCTATGATTAGAATATTAATTCGTTGTACGATTTTGCATATAAGGTGACTTTTAAGGATTTTTTATTAGTCATCAAGAACCTGAAGAAACAACAAAAATTTTTGTCGAAGCTTATGAATGTCCGACGGTTTGCGGGAAAAATTGACAGCTAGTCAAACATCCGCTCGTCGTTAGTATATTAATTTTAAAGGAGAATCAACAAATATGAATCAAGATACAAATTCTTATTATATCGTACAATCTGGAGATTCCTATTGGGGGATTTCACAAAAATTTGGAATTAGTATTGATGAATTGTTAAAACTTATTAATCTTTCAGCGGATCACATGCTTCATCCTGGTGATCGACTAATAGTTAAGAAAGGCAGCACGACAATAAATCCTGGAGGAAATGGAAACAATTCAGGATCTGTTAAAACATATACTGTGGTAAGTGGTGATAGCTTATGGGGAATTGCTAATAAATTCGGTCTAACATTAGACGAATTATGTTCTTTGAATGGTTTGACAATTAGTTCTATAATCCATCCTGGAGATGTTCTAATTGTCAGCAAGAATGATGGAACTCAACCTACTCCAACCCCTTCGCCTAAGCAAAACAACTTGGATGCTGTAGTGCAGTGGTTCATGGATCGAATTGGGAAAGTAACATATAGCATGAATCATAGAACAGGACCAACTTCGTACGATTGTTCATCAGCAGTATACTCAGCACTAATTGCAGGTGGATTTCTACCTCAAGGAAGTTGGTTAGGAAATACTGAGACTCTTTATCAGCAAGAAGGATCACTATTGATTCCAATTAGTCGTTCACAAGCACGTTATGGAGATATCTTTGTTGCTGGAGTTAAAGGAGGATCATTAAATGAATACGGACATACTGGGGTATTTATTTCAAATGATAGAATCATTCATTGTAATTACGGATCAAATGGTATAGCTATTACTCCTTTAGAAGGTTATTATGGAAATGGTCCATTACATTGTTATCGATTAAGAGGTGCTGAAAATAACACTCCAACCCCTCAGCCGATCCCTCCAACAGGTAATGAAACTCTAGTAAAATCATATTCTGAGAGCGCTCGATTTACTGCGAATCAAGAGGTTAATATTTATAATAATTATCAAAAAAATTCACCTGTAGCTGCAAGCTTATCTGCAGGAGAATCTGTTTATTATGATTCGGTTTATATTACTAACAAGCATGTTTGGATTAGCTATATTTCTTATTCAGGCACTCGCAGATATGTACCTATTCGAGCATATAATAATGGAGTTGTAGGGCCTATGGTGGGAAGTATATCTTAAAAAATAATAACTTTGAAACATACTATCTTATAACAAAGACGCTTATTAGTGTTCGAGTGAACATTAACTAATAAGCGTCTTTCATTTTAAAGTAATCTGTATAGGGTAATTCATAAAAAAATATAAATAAAAATATTAGTTTTATAGAGAGGATATTTTAAATGGATAATTAATTTGAGTTAGAAAAATTAATCATTATTTATAAGTCAATAAATAACAATCCTTACATAGTTATTTTTGTCTGGTTAGTAGTCTTTGATTTTGTTACTGGCTATGCAACAAGTTTTTTAAGTGGTATCGCAAATTCTACAAAAGGATTACAGGGGTTGGTAAAGCATCTACTAGTTGTTATGTTAGTGATTTCCGTTTGCCCGTTACTTGAGGTGTTAGGATTTGAGTCAATATCTACAAGTTTTATAGTATTCTATATAGTAACATA
>NZ_JBNUPL010000041.1:0-5144 GCF_050409445.1 Facklamia sp. P13055 | reverse complement strand
ACTCCGCCAGTAGGGCTCGAACCTACGACATCATGATTAACAGTCATGCGCTCTGCCAGCTGAGCTATGGCGGAATAACTTTGATATGACACGCGTGGCAACGTCCTACTCTCACAAGACCAAAGGTCCAACTACCATCGGCGCTAAGAAGCTTAACTGCTGTGTTCGGCATGGGTACAGGTGTGTCCTTCTTGCCATCATCACCACACAGTGTCATCTCATCGTTATCTTGAGCAATCTCTCAATCACTCAAAACTGAATACACCTCTACTTACCTTGAAATCTCATGGTTAAGTCCTCGACCGATTAGTACTAGTCCGCTCCATATATCGCTATACTTCCACTTCTAGCCTATCTACCTGATCGTCTCTCAGGGGTCTTACTTCTTGCGAATGGGAAATCTCATCTTGAAGCTGGCTTCCCGCTTAGATGCTTTCAGCGGTTATCCATCCCACACATAGCTACCCAGCAATGCTCCTGGCGGAACAACTGGTACACCAGCGGTGTGTCCATCCCGGTCCTCTCGTACTAAGGACAGCTCTTCTCAAATTTCCTACGCCCGCGACGGATAGGGACCGAACTGTCTCACGACGTTCTGAACCCAGCTCGCGTACCGCTTTAATGGGCGAACAGCCCAACCCTTGGGACCGACTTCAGCCCCAGGATGCGATGAGCCGACATCGAGGTGCCAAACCTCCCCGTCGATGTGAACTCTTGGGGGAGATAAGCCTGTTATCCCCAGGGTAGCTTTTATCCGTTGAGCGATGGCCCTTCCATGCGGTACCACCGGATCACTAAGCCCGACTTTCGTCCCTGCTCGACTTGTTGGTCTCGCAGTCAAGCTCCCTTCTGCCTTTGCACTCTACGAATGATTTCCAACCATTCTGAGGGAACCTTTGGGCGCCTCCGTTACTCTTTAGGAGGCGACCGCCCCAGTCAAACTGCCCACCTGACACTGTCTTCCGTGTTCTTCACGCGAGTTAGAGGGTTCATATTACAAGGGTAGTATCCCACCAACGTCTCCTTGCATACTGGCGTACACAGCTCTTTGACTCCTACCTATCCTGTACATGTCACACAAACACTCAATATCAAGTTGCAGTAAAGCTCCATGGGGTCTTTCCGTCCTGTCGCGGGTAACCTGCATCTTCACAGGTACTATAATTTCACCGAGTCTCTCGTTGAGACAGTGCCCAGATCGTTACGCCTTTCGTGCGGGTCGGAACTTACCCGACAAGGAATTTCGCTACCTTAGGACCGTTATAGTTACGGCCGCCGTTTACTGGGGCTTCAATTCGCACCTTCGCTTGCGCTAAGCGCTCCTCTTAACCTTCCAGCACCGGGCAGGCGTCAGCTCCTATACGTCATCTTGCGATTTAGCAGAAACCTGTGTTTTTGATAAACAGTCGCCTGGGCCTATTCACTGCGGCTGACTTGCGTCAGCACCCCTTCTCCCGAAGTTACGGGGTCATTTTGCCGAGTTCCTTAACGAGAGTTCTCTCGCTCACCTTAGTGTTCTCCACTTGACTACCTGTGTCGGTTTGCGGTACGGGTTGGTTATACTAGCTAGAAGCTTTTCTCGACAGTTTGATTATCCACCTTCGCTACTTTAATTTCGCTCCAGGTCACAACTCATCATTAATCGTAAGCATTTGACTCACAATCTCACTCGTTGCTTCTACAGACTTTTCCATCTGTCTGCGTGGACTTACCTCCTGTGTCCCTCCATTGCTTAAATCGTATTTCCCAAGTACAGGAATCTCTACCTGTTGTCCATCGCATACGCCGTTCGGCTTTTGCTTAGGGCCCGACTTACCCAGGGCGGACGAGCCTTCCCCTGGAAACCTTAGTCTATCGGTGGACGGGATTCTCACCCGTCTTTCGCTACTCATACCGGCATTCTCACTTCTATGCGCTCCACTGCTCCTTACGGTACAGCTTCGCCGCACATAGAACGCTCTCCTACCACTCTAATAAATTAGAATCCACAGCTTCGGTGGACTGTTTAGCCCCGGTACATTTTCGGCGCAGGGTCACTCGACTAGTGAGCTATTACGCACTCTTTAAATGATGGCTGCTTCTAAGCCAACATCCTAGCTGTCTAGGCAACCCCACATCCTTTTCCACTTAACAGTTACTTTGGGACCTTAGCTGGTGGTCTGGGCTGTTTCCCTTTCGACTACGGATCTTATCACTCGCAGTCTGACTCCCAGAGATGAGTTTGTGGCATTCGGAGTTTATCTAGATTCGGTAACCCGAAAGGGCCCCTAGTCCAAACAGTGCTCTACCTCCACAACTCTTCCTCTGAGGCTATACCTAAATATATTTCGGAGAGAACCAGCTATCTCCAGGTTCGATTGGAATTTCTCCGCTACCCACACGTCATCTCCACACTTTTCAACGTATGTGAGTTCGGTCCTCCAGTGCGTCTTACCACACCTTCAACCTGCACATGGGTAGGTCACCTGGTTTCGGGTCGACGACACCTGACTAACGCCCTATTCAGACTCGCTTTCGCTACGGCTCCGTATCTTCTACTTAACCTTGCCAACTATCGTCACTCGCCGGTTCATTCTACAAAAGGCACGCCATCACCCCTTAACGGGCTCTGACTACTTGTAAGCACACGGTTTCAGGTACTCTTTCACTCCCCTTCCGGGGTGCTTTTCACCTTTCCCTCACGGTACTGGTTCACTATCGGTCACTAGGGAGTATTTAGCCTTACCAGATGGTCCTGGTGGATTCCGACGGGATTTCTCGTGTCCCGCCGTACTCAGGATACTCCTGAGCCTGTTGATCTTTCGCATACGGGGGTCTCACCCTCTCTGCCGCCCCTTCCCATGGGCTTCTACTAAATCGTCTGGTCTCGTGATGGAGTCCTTCAACCCCAACGTGCATGCACGCTGGTTTGGGCTCTTCCCCGTTCGCTCGCCGCTACTTAGGGAATCATTCTTATTTTCTTTTCCTGCAGGTACTTAGATGTTTCAGTTCTCTGCGTCTACCTTCCTTGCGGATAATGATCTTCTACAATCATTGGGTTCCCCCATTCGGAAATCTCCGGTTCTTAGCGTACTTACCGCTCCCCGAAGCATATCGCTGTTCGTCGCGTCCTTCATCGGCTCCTAGTGCCAAGGCATTCACCGTGCGCCCTTTATTGCTTAACCACAATATTTTCGCTTATTTTTTAACTCTATGATATTACTCATAGACTCGGTCAATTTCTCGGTTCATTATATCTTTTATTTAAGAAATAATGTGATTGTCATACCTCGCATCGAGAATATGATCAATCTTGTTTGGTGTATTCAGTTTTCAATGATCGATTGAGTTGCTTCATAAAGAAGCTCACTCAAAACTAAACAAAGACAGTAACCTTTCGTGTAGGTTCCAACTACTCCTTAGAAAGGAGGTGATCCAGCCGCACCTTCCGATACGGCTACCTTGTTACGACTTCACCCCAATCATCTATCCCACCTTCGACGGCTCCCTCTATAAGTTAGGCCACCGGCTTCGGGTGTTACAAACTCTCGTGGTGTGACGGGCGGTGTGTACAAGACCCGGGAACGTATTCACCGCGGCGTGCTGATCCGCGATTACTAGCGATTCCGGCTTCATGCTCTCGAGTTGCAGAGAACAATCCGAACTGAGAATGGCTTTCAGAGATTCGCTTACCCTCGCGAGTTCGCTGCTCGTTGTACCATCCATTGTAGCACGTGTGTAGCCCAGGTCATAAGGGGCATGATGATTTGACGTCATCCCCACCTTCCTCCGGTTTGTCACCGGCAGTCTCACTAGAGTCCCCAACTGAATGCTGGCAACTAATGATAAGGGTTGCGCTCGTTGCGGGACTTAACCCAACATCTCACGACACGAGCTGACGACAACCATGCACCACCTGTCTTGCTGTCCCGAAGGATTTCACCTATCTCTAGGTTATGCAGCAGATGTCAAGACCTGGTAAGGTTCTTCGCGTTGCTTCGAATTAAACCACATGCTCCACCGCTTGTGCGGGTCCCCGTCAATTCCTTTGAGTTTCAGTCTTGCGACCGTACTCCCCAGGCGGAGTGCTTATTGCGTTAACTCCAGCACTGAAGGGTGGAAACCCTCCAACACTTAGCACTCATCGTTTACGGCGTGGACTACCAGGGTATCTAATCCTGTTTGCTCCCCACGCTTTCGAGCCTCAGCGTCAGTTATAGACCAGAAAGTCGCCTTCGCCACTGGTGTTCCTCCATATATCTACGCATTTCACCGCTACACATGGAATTCCACTTTCCTCTTCTATACTCAAGTGACCCAGTTTCCAATGACCCTCCACGGTTGAGCCGTGGGCTTTCACATCAGACTTAAGTCACCGCCTGCGCTCCCTTTACGCCCAATAAATCCGGACAACGCTTGCCACCTACGTATTACCGCGGCTGCTGGCACGTAGTTAGCCGTGGCTTTCTGGTTAGATACCGTCACTCCGAATGCAGTTACTCATTCGGTCGTTCTTCTCTAACAACAGTGCTTTACGATCCGAAGACCTTCTTCACACACGCGGCGTTGCTCCGTCAGACTTGCGTCCATTGCGGAAGATTCCCTACTGCTGCCTCCCGTAGGAGTTTGGGCCGTGTCTCAGTCCCAATGTGGCCGATCACCCTCTCAGGTCGGCTATGCATCATGGCCATGGTAGGCTTTTACCCCACCATCTAGCTAATGCACCGCGGAGCCATCCTTCAGTGACAGCCGAAGCCGTCTTTCCTTCGTTGATCATGCGATCTGCGATTCTATGCGGTATTAGTCATCGTTTCCAATGGTTATCCCCCGCTGAAGGGTAGGTTCTCCACGTGTTACTCACCCGTGCGCCACTAACCTTGAAAGAACAAGTTCTCTCGCGGTTCGTTCGACTTGCATGTATTAGGCACGCCGCCAGCGTTCGTCCTGAGCCAGGATCAAACTCTCATGAAAGAATTTGAGCTTTTGCTCATTACTATTACTAGCTATTGATTTTTTTTACTGCTGGTCTGCAGTATGTCTCGAATTATATTCGGTTGTTTCTATCCGGTTTAACGAATAGACCCTTACACATTTTGGTGTTTGTCTTTGTTCAGTTTTCAATGAGCTTCGCTGCCATAAGTGACAACTTCTATATACTAGCATGG
>NZ_JBNUPL010000040.1:0-5218 GCF_050409445.1 Facklamia sp. P13055 | reverse complement strand
ATGTCATTGTATCAAAATCATATGACCATTCTAAGTCTTTTAATCCTTGACCTGCCACATAATCGTGGAAATGTTGCTCAGCTGCTTGCATACTTTCTGCTTTGTATTCTGAAGTAATATTTGTATCTGCTGTTTTTACTTCTAATTTATAAGTAGTTTTCTGCTCTTGTGCTTCAACTGGATTATTTTGAGTTTGTGCGTTTACTGATGTTGCTACTGGCATTCCTGCTGCTGCAACAGTTAATGCTGCAACTGAAGTTAATAATAATTTTTTCATTTATTATACCTCTTTCTTTTTTGTTTTTTATTTTTCTAGCGACGGCTGGAAAGCTATTTGCATTCCTTACTTTTAATATTAACAAACTTCTAAATAATTTTCAAGGCTTTTTAAAGATAAAATTTAAAAACTTTAGGAATTCTTTAGAGTTTTGTTAGTACTTAAGTTTGAATAAGCATTTAACTTTCTTCCAACATGAATAATTATAACCTTCTCTTAAAGAATAGCAAGTAAATCTAAAGTTTTTAAAGATACAATTCGGTTTCAAATATTACAAGTATTGTAATGTTTGATTCTTTAATGTAAGTCTTCCCTTAAGATTGGAATTTCGACCCGAAAGACAAGATCTTGTTCTTCCACAATTCCATAAGCTACCCCTTGATGAAGGGCAACCATATTGCGTACAATCGCTAACCCTAAGCCTGATCCCGGTTTTTGAGAGGTCCGTGAGCTGTCAGCTCGATAGGATCGTTCAAATACTCGTTCCAAATCTTCCTCATTCAATAAGGTGCCATTATTTCGAAACTCGATAACCACCCATTTTTCTGTTTTAATCGTATCCAGTCTGTTTTTTTGATAGCGAGTATATTTTTTATACTCTTGATCAGTCATTTCTGTCACTAATATTTTTTGATAAGTGGCACCTTCTCCGTATTTAAAAGTGTTGGTTATAAAGTTGTTAAATACTCTTACCATTTTTTCAGGATCAATTTCTAATACCAAGTCACTTGGTGTGACTTGACAGAACATTTCAATCCCTGCTTGCTTGGCTTGCAAATTAAAGTCAGCAAGCACCTGTTCTGTAAAAGCTTGCATAGCTATAGCTTGTTTATTAACTTTTGCAGTCGTTTGTTGGGTGGAGGTATATTCAAACAGATCATTGATTAATACTTGCATGCTTTTAGCTTTACTATGCACTGTTTTTATATAAGAGGCCAGTTCTTCTTGAGTTAAATCTGAGCTGTCTTGAATCAGTCTTAAATACCCAAGTATTGAGGTAAGTGGCGTTCGAATATCATGACCTATATTATTCATTAATTCATCTTTTGTTTTCTCGGTCTCGTCTCTTTCCTTAAAAGCTTGATTAATAGAGTCCATCAGGGTGTTCACATCCTGAGCCAAAGTGACATAGTCTCCAATTCCCTCATTGGGAATTCTCAGGTCATACTTGCCTTTAGCCATGGCGGAAATATATTTACGAATATACCTTAAAGTAATCCGATTTCTTTCATGAATATATCTAAAAGTCACTGTAATAAATAAAGTAGCAAGATAAAGACCAATTAATATTTGATTACTTTTATTATAGAGTGTATATGCGATAATGTTATCTTTCAAATTTGTTTTAATGGTCCATCCTAAATTGAATGTTAAAAAATTTAAGAGTTGTTGATAGCTAAACATTAGCACAAGATAAATAAAGGAAACGGTACCAGCTACTATAAATAGATTTATCGTCATTTCAATGCGGTCGCTTTTACTTAGTTTAAAACTTTTAAAAGAAGGAATTAGTCCAGCCTTTTTTTCTTCATTCTTATTTATCAATCTTATAGCCCACTCCCCACACGGTTTGAATAACTTTCTCGCCGCCAGTTGCTTCTTCTATTTTATTTCTGAGGTTACTTACATGGACCATTACCGTTTTAGTAGAAGCAGAGGAATTATCCTTCCAAACACTATTAAGAATTTCATCAGCAGACCAAACTTTCCCCCTTTGCTCGGCAAGTAACTGTAAAATTTCAAATTCCAGACCTGTTACTTTAATTTCTTCTCCTTCAGCAGTCATCACTTGATGTCCTTTAGTATCGATTGTGACTGCTCCTAGATTAATAAAGTCTTTACTGTCTTTTTGCGCTAAAGAATGAGCATTCACACCTTGACGTCTTAAGATACTCTTGACTCTAGCGACTACCTCTAAAGGTTCAAAGGGTTTAGTAACATAATCATCGGCTCCTGCAAGCAAGCCAGAAATTTTATCGGTTTGAGTCTGATTAGCTGAAATAAAAATAACTGGAATATCTACATTTTTATGACGCATGGCTTCTAATACTTCCATCCCCGTCATTTTAGGCATCATAATATCTAAAAGAGCGATATCTAATTCAGGATGTAAGTTAATTATTTCTAAAGCTTCTTCTCCGTTATTAGCTAATATACACTCATATCCCTCATTACGCATATAAATATGTAATAAATCTAAAATTGCTTTGTCATCATCTGCAATTAATAACTTGACCATTTTCTTCCCTCCTCAATCTTTCTCTTCCATTATAGCCCAACTTTTTAAATTTATCTTTAAAAAGGGAAAAACCTGATCAGAAGATCTGACCAGGTTAATATAGATGGGATAGAGAAATTATTTAACTTCTACAGATCCACCAACTTCTTCAATTTTAGCTTTCAATTCTTCAGCGTCTTCTTTAGAAATGCCTTCTTTGATTGCTTTAGGAGCGTTGTCTACTAATTCTTTAGCTTCTTTCAAGCCCAAGCCAGTAGCTTCACGAACCACTTTGATTACTTTAATTTTAGCGTCGCCAGCTGAAGTTAATACTACGTCAAATTCAGTTTGCTCTGCAGCAGCTTCGCCACCGCCAGCAGCAGGTCCAGCTGCAACAGCTACAGGAGCCGCAGCAGATACGCCAAATTCTTCTTCAATTGCTTCTACTAATTCGTTTAATTCTACAACTGTTGCTGATTTGATATCTTCAATAATTTGTTCAATATTTAATGCCATTTTGGTTTCCTCCAAATATTTTTTTAGTTTATATTGTACTTATGCGACGAGCGATCGATTTAGGCAGCACCTTTTTTGTCGATAATTCCGTTCAAAGCGTAAACCATTTGTTGTGCTGGGTTTGCTTGAGAAAGGACAGATGCCACATTGCGCATTGGCGCTTGCAATACAGATAGTAACATTGAAAGTAATTCTTCGCGACCAGGCATTTTCGCTACTTGTTCAATCATTTCTTTAGTAGCTGCTTGACCTTCAACAATTCCGCCACGAATTTCAAGAGTTTCATTGTCTTTAGCAAAGTTTGCTGAAATTTTCGCTGGATTTACGACGTCATCTGAGAAGACAATCGCTGAAGGACCCTTGAATAAATCTTGAGGAACTTCGATTCCTGCTTTTTCAGCCGCACGACGAAGCATTGTGTTTTTCACAACCTTCATTTGAACGCCTGCATCACGTAATTGTTTACGGTAGTCTGTTACTTCTTCAACCGTTAAGCCAAGATAATCCACTACAACGATTGTTGCAGAGTTTTTCATATCTTCAGCAATTTTTTCAATTTCTTGAGCCTTTGCATTTAATACTGCTTCTTTAACCATGTTTCTTCTTTCACCTCCATCAAATAGGTATAGAGATTTTTAAAATTAAAAATCTCTATGTCACCTAGACATAGAGATAGCTTCCTGTTTAACGGGAACTTCCTCGGTAAGAAATTAAGGCTTAGCCACTTACTGTCTTAGGTCGTTTAAAATACTTATTTATCATAGTGATAAACAAATTATTTGTCAATATGAAATTATAAACTTTCGACGTTAATCTTGATTCCGGGTCCGAAAGTGGTTGCTAAAGCTAAATTAGTAATATAAGTTCCTTTAGCTGTAGCTGGCTTCACACGCATAATTTGCTCATGAAGTGCTTTGAAGTTTTCCACTAATTTTTCATCTTCAAAAGATACTTTACCAATTGGAACATTCACGATACCTGCTTTATCTGCACGGTAAGTTACTTGTCCAGCCTTGATATCGTTAACGGCTTTGGTTACGTCCATTGTAACGGTACCTGTTTTAGGGTTTGGCATTAAGCCTTTAGGTCCTAAGACACGACCCAAACGTCCAACTTGTCCCATCATATCTGGGGTAGCTACCATTACGTCGAAATCTAACCAACCACCGTTGATTTTATTAATTAGATCTTCTTCACCAACAAAGTCTGCTCCAGCAGCTTCTGCTTCAGCGGCTTTTTCACCTTTTGCAATAACTACCACTGTTTGTGTTTTACCTGTTCCATGTGGTAGCACCATTGCGCCACGAATTTGTTGGTCTGCTTTTTTAACATCGATATTTAAATTGTAAGATACTTCAACAGAGGCATCAAATTTTGCAAAATCAATTTCTTTTGCTAATGCGACTGCTTCTGTTACATCATATTTCTTTGTACGGTCAACTTTTTCTCTTGCCGCTACATAGTTTTTGCTTTTCTTAGCCATTTGTTTTTCCTCCTATATTTGTGGTTATTCGGGGTTTCCCTCCCACACCCGATAGAAACGGGGCGAGAAGCTACCTTGGCGCTTAGTCTTCGACTGTAATCCCCATTGAACGGGCAGTTCCTTCAACCATACGCATAGCAGCTTCTACATCGGCTGCATTTAAGTCTGCCATTTTAATTTCTGCGATTTCACGGACTTGATCACGTGTAACCTTTCCGACTTTGTTCTTGTTAGGTTCACCTGAAGCCTTTTTCAAGCCAACAGCTTTTTTCAATAGGATTGGAGCTGGTGGTGTTTTAGTAATAAAGGTAAATGAACGATCTTCATAGACATCAATAACAACTGGAATAATCATTCCTTGTTGATCTTGAGTACGTGCGTTAAATTCCTTCGTAAAGGACATGATATTAACGCCGGCTTGACCTAACGCTGGACCTACTGGTGGAGCTGGGCTCGCTTGACCTGCAGGGATTTGTAATTTTACTTGAGTGACAACTTTTTTAGCCACGAATATTCCTCCTTATGTCAATTTTCGTGATGTGGTAATTGGAGCTTTTATCTTTTTTAAACTTGCTCCTCCCACCCAATGCATGGTTTGAATACATGCATTTCAATATTATAACGGAAGGCTTATGAGATTGCAAGAAGTTTTTAAATAGCTTTTTCTTGTTGTTAAACGTAAATGATAATGTCTCAAGAGAACACAAATCAAAATGTCCCACTA
>NZ_JBNUPL010000039.1:0-5352 GCF_050409445.1 Facklamia sp. P13055 | reverse complement strand
TATCATGAGTCCTGGCACAGAGTCCTTTCTATTTTAGTTACCACTTTTAATAGATCGGACTTCTGTGTTTTTGTGTAGCAAAAAATAGGATGGAAGGAAGTGTTTTTTCTTCCATCCACCCTGTTTATTATAGAACCAAAACAATAAAGCCCTTCAAGTAGTTTCTTCTAACTTGCGTGAGGGGCTTTACTATTGATCGAGCTTTCTATAAAATATTCTATGATTTTCCTACTACTTAAGCTATGCTATACTTAATTTATTCGATTTTAAAGGCGGTGAAGCAGTGAAAAATAATCCAGAGCACTTATTTGTTATCGGAGATATCCACGGAATGAGTGATGAATTAGATCAACTATTAGCAAGTTGGATACCTGAAGAAGAGCGATTGGTCTTTATTGGAGATTATATTGATCGTGGCTATGATAGTTTAGCTGTTTTAAACCGTGTATGGCAACTTCAAAAAGAAAAGAATGCCCTCTGTTTAAGAGGGAACCACGAATCCATGCTCTTAAATTTTTTGCGAAGCCCGCATAATTTTTTTAATCATTACATTATGAATGGTGGAGTAGCGACTATTTGTCAGTTATTAAATATTCCTGAAGAGAAAGTCGTAAAATCACAAGCCAGACGACTAGCTCGTCAAATTAAACAGACTTATCCTAAGCTGGAAACTTGGTTAGAGGGTCTCCCTTATTATTTTGAATATGGAGAATTCATTATTGTTCATGCTGGTGTAGATTTGTCGCTTGAAAACTGGAAAAACACTTCTGATCACGATTTTCTGTGGATTAGAGACAGCTTTCATCAAACAAAGAATTCTACCGGTAAACAAATTATTTTTGGGCACACTCCAACTATGGTGCTTCATCAGAATTACTATAATTCCAATGTTTGGCGTAAAGATATGAAATGGGGAATTGATGGTGGTTGTGTCTTTGGAGGAGAACTGCATGCTATGAAAGTTAGTAAAACGGCAGTAATTCAGATATATTCCGTCCCAGTTTTAGAAGGAGAATGATAGGATGAATAATGAAAACAATCAAGCAAATATTATCAAATCCATTAGCAACGAATTAAATATAGAAGTCAATCAAATTAATGCGGTTCTTAATTTATTGGAGGAAGGGAATACAATCCCTTTTATTTCACGTTACCGTAAAGAAATGACTGGGTCTCTAGATGAGGTTCAAATCTATGATATCGATAAACAGTATCAGTATGCTTTAAATCTCCATCAACGCAAAGAGGATGTCTTAAAAGCGATTGAGGAACAAGGGAAGCTGGATGCTGACCTTCAAGAAAATATTGAACAGGCACAGACATTACAACAAGTAGAAGACTTATATCGTCCCTTTAAGAAAAAACGTCGGACTAAAGCGATGGTGGCTATTGAGAATGGTTTAGAACCTTTAGCAAGTTGGATGCTAACTAATAAAGACTTAGATGTTCCACTGGAGCAAGAGGCCGAAAAATATCTTAACGAGTCGGTTTCATCAGTTGACAAAGCACTCGAAGGAGCCCATGAGATTATTGCTCAAGAAATATCGGATCGAGCAGATTTCCGAGAATTTATTCGAAAATATACAAAATATAATGCCTATTGGACCACTACTTTAAAAGAGCAAGACATTGACGAACGTGGAGTTTATCAAATGTATTACGATTTCCAAGAAAAACTAATGAAAATTGCTGAATATCGTGTCTTAGCCTCCAATCGTGGTGAAAAAGAAGGGGTTCTTTCAGTTAAAATCCAAGTAGATGAGGAACCGGCGCTTCAGTATATAGAAAAGCATATTCTAGATGAAGAACTGCCTAACCAACAAAAAGAGCGGATTGAGTTAGCAATTAAAGATGCCTATAAACGGTTTATTCAGCCGGCAATTGAGCGTGAAATTAGGAGTGAACAAACTGAAAGGGCAGATCGCCATGCGATTGCTATTTTTGGAGAGAACTTACGTCATTTACTTTTACAGCCTCCAATGAAGGGCTTTCGCGTACTCGGATTAGACCCTGCTTATCGTACGGGGTGCAAATTGGCGATTATTTCAGAAACTGGTCGTGTGCTAGATAAGGGTGTAATCTATCCGCATCCACCTGCAACTGACTATAAGCGCCAACAAGCAGCGACTATTTTAAAGTCAATGATTGAACAACATCAAGTTGATGTTATTGCTATTGGTAACGGAACAGCAAGTAGAGAATCTGAAGTCTTTGTAAGTGAAGTAGTTAAGCAGATTGACCGGTCTATTCGGTTTATAGTTGTTAATGAGGCAGGCGCTTCTGTATATTCAGCTAGTAAAATAGCTCGTGAAGAATTTCCTGATTATCAAGTAGAAGAAAGAAGTGCAGTTTCTATCGCAAGAAGATTGCAAGATCCTCTAGCAGAGTTGATAAAAATTGATCCGAAATCAATGGGAGTCGGACAATACCAGCACGATGTTAGCCAAAATTTATTGGCAGATGAATTGGATTTTGTCGTTAATATGACAGTCAATCAGGTAGGAGTCGACATTAATACTGCTAGTATTCAATTATTAGAACGTGTATCTGGAATGACCCATGCAACAGCTAAGAATGTGATTCTTTTAAGAGATGAGATTGGTAGGTTTGAGGATCGAAAACAGATTAAAAAAGTGAAACGCATGGGACCAAAAACCTATGAACAAGCTGTTGGTTTCTTACGCATTATAAAAGGAACAAACCCTCTAGATCAGACCTCTATTCACCCAGAATCATACGCAATTGCAGAACGGATTCTAGAAGATAATGGCTTGTCTTTAGATGAAATAGGTCAAGTAGAAAGCAGTCAAATTTTAAAATCTTTAGACACCCAGCAGATTGCTCAAACTTATCAAATTGGAAAAGAAACAGCCAAGGATATCTTGGAAGGCTTGATAAATCCTAGTCAAGATATTCGAGATGGTCAGGATGCGCCTGTTTTAAGAGACGATGTTTTGAAGCTGGAAGACTTAGAGGAAAATATGCAGTTACAGGGTGTTGTAAGAAATGTTGTCGACTTTGGCGTTTTTGTTGATATTGGAGTTAAACAGGATGGACTTATCCATATATCTAAATTAAGTTCACCAAAAGGTCGATTCATTAAGCATCCTTCTGAGCTAGTAGCCGTGGGAGATATTGTTGAAGTAGAAGTAATTTCTATTGATCGTGAACGGTCACGCATTGGATTAAAACTAATAAATCCTAAATAAAAGTTGACATAAGCGCTGCCGATTCGTTACAATATATACTATCGTTATTGATAGAGCGGTCGTGGCGGAATGGCAGACGCGCCAGCTTGAGGGGCTGGTATCCTTAAGGATGTGGAAGTTCGAGTCTTCTCGGCCGCATTAGGATTTTGGTTATGGAAGTTATAATAAAAGTTGATATTTTGTGATTATTTAAGTGGTATTTATTCGGTGTTTATATCGGATGGATACCACTTCTTTCTTTATAAAATTAAGAATTCTAGTTAATGATCTAAGTTCTTTCAAACTAATCTACTTATTAACATAAAAATGAAATAGAATGCCTTTTATCAATCTTATTCGATATTTAGCATACTTATGAATGACTAAAATTCTACATCGAACGTTAGTAATTAAGTCACAATTTCCTTCAAGCATTCAAATGTTTAAAAATAACATATCAGCTATAATACTATTGAGCAAAACGATTAAAAAAATTAATGAAAACCATTAATTTACCTTATAGTTTGTGTTAATCTTAACAAGTAGCGACAAATTATCTTGGAAGGAGTGAACCTATATATGAAAGTTATTTATTTATTTATTAACAGGTCTACTTCAGCTGTTTCTAATTAAGAAAGGAATTATTTAATGAATTTTTCAGATATTGTTGTAACACTTAGAGATTATTTATGGGATTATGTTCTTTTATATGCTTTTATTGGAATCGGATTATTTATGACTGTTCGTTTGGGTTTCCCGCAGTTTTCACGTGTTTTTCCTGCTCTGAAACGTATGATATCAGATATTATAAAGGGTAAATCAGCCAAAGAAGGTGGTATGACTCCTTTTCAATCTTTAGCTACAGCCGTTGCGGCTCAAGTAGGGACTGGCAATATAGTAGGGATTGCAACTGCTATTATTGGTGGCGGTCCGGGAGCGGCATTTTGGATGTTGGTTTCTGGCTTTTTAGGAATGTCTACAATGTTTGCTGAAGCTACCATGTCTCAAGTATTTAGGGAGAGGGAAGTTTCAGATGGTACGTTAGTTGGAGGACCTGCGTACTATATTAAAAATGGTTTAAAGCAAAAGTGGCTAGCATATATTTTTGCTGTTTTGTGCATTGTTGCACTTGGATTAGTTGGTATTATGGTTCAGGCTAACTCTATTATTTCGTCAATGAATACGGCTTTTGGTTTAAATCAATTCTTGATAGCCTGTGTTTTAATAGTGGTGGTTGGCTGGATCCTTATTGGAGGAATGGAGCGGATTGGTAAATTTTCTGAGCGTGTTGTTCCTACTATGGCCATATCATATGTTTTAGTGGCATTATTAATTATGATTTTAAACATTGATCAATTGATACCCACTATCAAGTTGATTATTAATAGCGCTTTCAATCCTCAAGCGATAGCTGGAGGAGCGCTAGGAATCAGTGTTCAGCAAGCAATGCGATATGGGTTAGCTAGAGGTTTATTTTCAAATGAGGCCGGAATGGGATCAACCCCCCATTCTCATGCAGTAGCTGTGACTTCACATCCTGCTGAACAAGGCTTTATTGCCATGATTGGTGTTTTTATATGTACTTTTATTATTTGTGTGGCAACGGTCATGATAAATCTTTTAACAGGGGCTTATTCCATTGAAACAATCCAAGCTATGACTCCTCAAGCTTTAGGTGAGTATGGTCAAATCATGACACAAACTGCTTTCCAAATTCAATTTGGAAAAATTGGAGAGTCATTCTTAGCCATCGCCTTATCAAGCTTTTCCTTAACTACAATTGTTGGTTGGTTTTTCTTTGCAGAGTCCAATGTTAAATTTATCTTTGATAATGGGAAAATCATTCATTCTTTTAAGTTAGTTGCTTTGATGGCAATTGCCATGGGTTATTTTGCAAGTCCTGGTGTAGTTTGGGATATTGCTGACTTATCAATGGGGCTAATGGCTTTACCTAATATAATTGCTCTAATCTTTTTGTCAGGTAAAACAGCAGAAGTCCTGAAAGATTATGACAAACAAGTTCAAATCGATGCAGAACATCTATCATGGGATTATAAATACGAAAAGGCTCACTAAACAAATATATTTTCACAAAAAGATCTTCTGAATTGATGTGAACCTCAAAAGTTGGAGTTTGTATTTAAACGGTTAATTGAATGGTATA
>NZ_JBNUPL010000038.1:0-6498 GCF_050409445.1 Facklamia sp. P13055 | reverse complement strand
TTAAACAACGTTTATAGTGGTTTTTCGGTTTGAGACTTATGATACAGCCCCTTTTTAACTATAATAGTTATCGACTAAACATGTGTCGTAGGTTTTTGAGATCTTAACCATTTATACAAGTCTTTGGCGATAAAGGAATAAATGGTATTGTAATAATTCTGATCAGAATCGAAAAGCTTGCCATAGGCTGCTTGGTTATCTGAATACTGTTCCAAAACAAAGTCTTGGAATTGGTCTTTAAACAAATTGTTTTCAAACATTTCCGCACTATTATTCTTTGCCATATTCACAAGTCGAGCATCGGCCTTCTTCCTCAATGTCCGGTGCATTGTTTCTACGAGCACCCGATCCCCTTCCGAAAATTCTTCAGGAAAACGCTCATTAATGCCTTGAATAATTTGTTCAAGTGAATCGTGGTCTTCACCCGGTTTCACACTGGCATCGATTGAATGGGGATGCTCAAACATTCCACTTTCAACATCTTCTTTAATCAAGGAAAGTTCACCTTGAAAATCCTGTCTTAATTTATAATATTCTAGCTTTACCTTGTCATCAATCGTTACTTTTTCACGTTTTTCTTTTGGAATAAATTTCAGTAAAAAACTAGTGAAAATACTTTCCTCGAGTAAGTCTCGATCAAACGTCCGATCAATTTGAGCAATATAATTATACCACTTATTAAAATTACGTAAGGTTACTCTAAAATCATAACGAACATCGTCATCTAATTCCTCATAACGATTAAGAATTGGCTTAAACAAGCTAGATAATCGTCCCAATAAGCGTTCGTCTTGTTTGTTTTGAGCTTGTCGGTTGATTTTCATTATTTGTTGAATATCTTCATCGTTATAAATATAAAATTTGCGTAATTTACTCTGGGTGTCATAGATCAAATTGATATTGATTCCTTCTTTCAAGCTGGTCGCTTCATAAAAAGGTTGAAAGGCTTCTAATATCTCTTCTTCCGTATTAACAAAATCTAATACGAAAGTATCTTTCTTGCCTTGCATGGTTCGGTTCAGTCTTGATAGGGTTTGGACTGCTTTGACACCACGTAGTTTTTTGTCGACAAACATAGTATGTAAAAGTGGTTCGTCAAAACCAGTTTGATATTTTTCAGCTACAATTAGCAAATTGAAATCGTCGCTATGGAAGGTTTCTTTTAACTGACTTTCTTGAACACGTTCACCGGACTTGGTGATATTGAGTTTGGCTTCAGTATATTCCTCCCCCTCATCATTCACTGTGCCAGAAAAAGCCACCAGTACGTCCAAATCTTCATAGCCTTTTTCTTGAATATATTGCTTGAACTCTTTCATATAACGCACAGCATGCAATCGAGAAGAAGTAACAATCATGGCTTTACCACGCCCATTAATGGCCTTTTTCGTAATTTCCCTAAATTGCTCAATCATAATTTCTGTTTTTTGGCGTAAAACCCATGGATGAAAGGATTGATATCTAGAAATTGCTCGAACTGCTTCTGTTTTGGGTAATTCAGGATTATCGGCAATTTCTTTAGCAATTCGGTAAGAGGTGCGGTAGGTCATGTAATTTTTTAACACATCTAAAATGAATCCTTCTTCAATGGCCTGATGCATACTGTAAATATGAAACGGTTTAAAACTACCATCGAGTTGTTTAGTCCCAAACATCTCAACTGTCTTTTCCTTTGGTGTAGCAGTAAAAGCAAAGAAACTTAGATTACGATGTTGTCCTTGAGAAAGCAAGGTTTGAACCAGTTGGTCCTGCTCATCCAGGGATTGGTTCTCAATTGTTTCTTCAATTTCTTGGTATTCTTTTAATGATGCTTGTTTGTCTGCTAAAGCCTGTTTTAATTTTTGAGCGCTGCTGCCAGTTTGAGAGGAATGAGCTTCATCAATCAAAATCGCAAAGTTGCGACCACTTACATTATCCACTTCATCGTAGATAATCGGGAATTTTTGCAGGGTAGTTATAATGATTTTCTTCTTATCATTAATGGCCTCTTTCAAATGTTGAGAGGTTTTATTCTCACCAATTGTTTCAACTTGGCCAGTAGTATGCTCAAAGCTTAATAAGGTATTTTGAAGTTGGCGATCCAGCACTGTTCGGTCTGTCACGATAATAATCGAACTATAAATAGGCCTATTATGGCTATCATGAAGAGAGGATAAATGGTAAGCCAACCAGGCGATACTGTTGGATTTTCCAGATCCGGCTGAATGTTGAATTAAATAATTCTTTCCTGCACCATTTATTTTTGTATCTTTAACTAACTTTTTAACCACATCCAGTTGATGGTAACGGGGAAAGATTAAGATACGTTTCTTTTCCTCATAATTCATAAACCGCTCAATGATATCCATTAATTGTCCGACTTGTAAGACTTCTTCCCACAAATAGGCCGTTGGATAACCATCAGGATTTGCAGGATTACCGGCTCCTCCCACATTACCAGGACCATTGGACCCTTGGTTGAAAGGCAAGAAATAAGTTTTATTTTTAGCTAGTTTGGTTGTCATAAAGACATCGTAATGATCGACAGCAAAATAGACCAGGAAGCGTGTGTTAAATTGAAAAACTAATTCTCTGGGGTCACGGTCACGCTCAAATTGGAGTTTTGCATGTTCGACACTTTGACCGGTATATTGATTTTTTAATTCTAAAGCAACCAATGGAATTCCATTGACAGCCAATACCATATCAATTGAATTGTGATTGTTCGCACTGTATTGGAATTGGCGAATGCATTGAAAGTAGTTGGCTTCATAGAGTTTTAAATTATCGATACTAATGGTCGAAACCGGACGAAAATAGATGACACGCAAATGTACACCCCGGTCGCGTATTCCTTTACGTAAAACATGAAGGAGACCATGGGAGGTTACTTCCTCATTAAAACGCTTAATAAAGCTTTTCTCCGCATTTTCTTTATAGATGAGGACATATCGCTTCCACTCACGGGGTTGAGTATCTTTTATAAAGGTTATTAGAAGTTTGGCATCGAGCCCAAGCGAAGGGTCATAGTGAGTCTCTCGAAACTTTACTGACTTCCAACCTCCAGTGTTAGTTAAGGCCGTTTCAATATCTTGCTCAAAACGTATTTCTCTTTTCTCAAGCATCAAATCCCCCTCCTTAGGCTTCTTTTTTTCCCGTCACATATTCATAGATCAGTGACTTTTTATAGTTTTCTAACTCTTCAATAACTTTTGTTTTATCTTCGATCAACTTATCAATGAGTGCGGTTTTTTCATCCAAGTAGTCGACGATTTGTTGTTGTTCATTTATGTCATCAGTTATAACTACTTTCATATTATCAAAGTTACTTTTAGTCAATTGATTAATAGTGCTGGTTAAAAATGACCCCAAATAATAGCTGAATATTTCAGAGTTTAAAATATAATATATATATCTACTACTTACTTTTGATGTTCTAAAAACCATCATAAAAGCTCCGAAAGCTGCTTCAATATTATTTTTAATTAAAATATTTTTCCCTATCAAATCTTTACTTCCACTTCTTGAACAGATTAATATATCATTCTTTTTTAATTTTAATTTTTCAGATACGATATCTTGAGACACAAATATATCTTCGCTATCCTTTAATATTAATTTGTTTTGTAAAATATTCCCTGCACGTAATACTCTCGTTCCATTGCTGTTATCCAATATGTTTTCTGGTTTATAAGTTAAACCATTTCTTACTTTTCCCAAATATTTCATTTTCAAACTAAGCCAATGTTCTGGAATCTTTCCAATCCATTCAATTCCACTATCTTTCATTTCGACATTAGAGTCTATTCCTTTTGTGACTGCTTCAGTAATGAGGGATTGTTTATATTTTTTTAAATCTTGGATAGATTTTTGGGTCTTTTTAATAATATTATCTATATTGGTAGTAAGTATGTTTAGTTTATGAACTATTTTAATTTGCTCATTTAAGTCTGGAAAAGGTATTAAGTTGTTATTTACTTGATTAACTGTTATTTGAGGAATTGCAGTTTTATCATAGAAAAACCAATTATCTTTTAAACCATCCCCACAATATTTTAAAAATTTAACATCAATTTTATCTGAATAAACTTTACTATATATCGTAGTTTGAGTGCATGTCGCTATCTGATTTACAAGTTTTATATATCCAATAGAATTTCCTCTAGCTGGTATGACTAAGTCGCCTTTTTCAAGTATGACATTTTTGTTTTCAGTATATCCAAAATATTCACTTCCTTGAGTAGCACTATACACAGGTATTGAGTCTTTAGTTTTGTAATCAGTTAACTCACTTTTTAATAGAGTTGTTCCCATCCCAGAGTTTGCAATTTTCTTATATTTTATTAAGTTCCAGTTTGATGGTATCTCACCAATCCATTCAACCCCGCTGTCCTTCATTTTTCTAGTCAACGTTTTCCACATCCTTTCCGGATAAGGCTTGGAAGTTTGCCATAATTGATTCTTCTAAGCGTTTAATCCGTTCAGCTATAATCTCTGAAGGTTCAGGGGCTGTGTACTTATAGAATAGACGAGTGAAGGGGATTTCATAGCCAATTTTATCTTTTGATCGATCTAACCAAGCTTCTTGGTTAAAAGGGATAACTTCACGCTTAAAGTAATCTTCAATAGATTCTGTTAGTGGAACATCCTCCGTATCTCTCAAACTAGTATCAGCTTTTGGTTGGCCATTCTTTTTCCGTTCAACTTTACCTTTTTCATCTCTTAAAGGACTTTCTACCGTCACCCTTGTAAAACCAAATTCCTCATTATCAAATAGTTTAGACTTCACTACACGATCATCTATACTGTAATCTGCATTGGAAAATTCTCCGTAAGCTTTGACAATGATTTCACGACATTCCTGTGAGATATCCACACGTTTTTCACCAATGTTTTTTCGACGTTTTTCAAACATCTTAGAAGCATCAATTAGCTGAACTTTCCCTTGACGGTCTTGTGACTTATTTTTTGTAATGATCCAAATGTAGGTAGAAATACCCGTATTGTAAAATAAATCAGTTGGTAGTTGAACAATAGCTTCTAACCAGTCATTTTCAATTACGTGCTGACGAATTGAACTCTCACCTCCGCCAGGATTACCCGAAAACAAGGCTGACCCATTATGAATAATTGCCATTCTTCCTGTTTCTTTAAGCTTTGAAATAGCATTTAATTGAAACAATAACTGACCATCACTAATTCTAGGAAGACCCACGCCAAATCGACCATTTTCGCCCAGCTCGTGCTCGGCCCTAACTTTCTTTTGATCACTCTTCCAATCAATTCCAAATGGCGGGTTCGAAATACAATAATCAAAGGTATAGCCTTCAAACCCATCTCTGGAAAGCGTACTTCCTAATACCATGTTGTCCGGATTTCCACCCCGAATCATGGTATCGGCTTTTGCAATGGCGTATGTTTCAGGATTTAATTCCTGACCAAAGGTTGCCACCTCAGCACTTTCGTTCATTTCATGAATGCGCTCTGTCATAGCAGAAAGCATTTGGGAGGTTCCCATGGTTTGATCATACACTGTTTTTACGACATCTTGACCTGTCAAGGTGTCGGCATCTTCCAATAAAAGCAAATCCGTCATTAAATAGATAATATCACAACTGGTAAAGTGAGCTCCGGCTTCCTCGTTATAACTTTCTGAAAATTTTCGTACTAACTCCTCAAATATATACCCCATATCGGTACTGGTCATCTGATCAGGACCCATATCAAAATCTTTTTCACTGAACTTTTGAATAACGTGATAGAGTTTATCATTCTCAGCTAAGTTGCTGATTTCAGCTGCAAACTTAAAATTTTCCAGAATATCTTGCATATTGTCTGAAAATCCATTTAGATAGAACCGAAAATTACTTTCAATATTAGATGGATCAGCTAATAAGGTTTCAAATGTAAAGGGACTGGTATTATAGAAAGAATAACCTGAAGCTTTAGTGAGAAGCTTATTTCTCATGGTGTCATTCATATCTACAGTAGTCTGTGCTACTTGTAGGACCTTTTCGCGGTTTGGATTTAGCGTATCATGCAGGCGTTTAATAACTGTCATTGGCAGGATGACCTTACCGTACTCATGCGGTTTATAAAGTCCTCTCAATATATCCGCTACACCCCAAATTAAACTCGCTTGTTTTTGCGCATTAATAGATGTTTGTAAATTACGATTAAATTCATTCATTACTCTATCTCCTGACATGATTTTCTAAAAGTTGCTTCATCATGATTTATATATTATCAGCAACTATTTTTGATTCTATAATATCATATTATCGGATTGTATTTGAAAAGGTTTTACGGTAGTGTCAAATAAATTGTGTAACCTCAGGAACTCCCTAGAAAAAGAGACCTCACTTATGTAAGATTGTAATCACCACAAAACAATCACAAATAGGAGGTCCCTTATGGAAGACTTTAACACAAAAAGATTCACAGCACTAGCCCAAGGAGAATCGATTCATGAACTGTTTCGTCAGGCCTTAGAAGATGCCATTAATCTACTGCTTGAAA
>NZ_JBNUPL010000037.1:0-7669 GCF_050409445.1 Facklamia sp. P13055 | reverse complement strand
AGAAAAGAAAAGGAGACTAAGCAACCGTTAATTGCTTAATCTCCTTGGATAGCATAACCCTATTTGACATAGAGCCAAAATCAAAAGACTAGTTACTAACTCGCCTCTTACCTCAATCAGGGGTTTGTTCTTTAACTAGTCTTTTATTTTCTTCTATTATTCTTTATTCCCAGTGGTTAGCCACTATTTATAGCATCAAAATCGTATCATGAACCACTCGTACCCTTAGAGTAGTTAGTAAAATCAAGGGTTACAAAATCTCGGGACCTATTCCCACTCAATCGTTCCTGTCGGTTTTGGTGTGAAGTCATAAAGTACACGACTCACGCCTGGCACTTCGTGGGTAATGCGATCAACAATCTGTTGCATAAGATCGAATGGAATGTTTTCGACGGTTGCTGTCATTGCATCTTTGGTATTGACGGCACGCACAATAACTGGCCAATCGTAAGTACGCTTACCGTCTTTGATACCAGTTGATTTAAAATCAGGTACCACGGTAAAATACTGCCATACTTTTTCAGCCAGACCGTTCTTAGCAAATTCTTCGCGTAAAATTGCATCTGATTCTCTGACTGCTTCTAAACGGTCACGAGTAATTTCGCCCAAACAACGAACGCCTAAACCTGGTCCTGGGAAGGGTTGACGGTAAACCATCTCATGAGGGAGTCCCAAAGTTTCACCAACTATACGCACTTCATCCTTGAAGAGAATCCGCACAGGTTCTACTAATTCAAAGTTCATGTCTTCTGGTAAACCCCCCGCATTGTGGTGAGCTTTGATGCCGTCTTCACTTTCTAAAATATCGGGCCAGATAGTTCCTTGAGCTAAGAAGTCTACGCCTTCTAACTTGCGCGCTTCTTCAGCAAAAACTTCGATAAATTCATTACCGATAATCATCCGCTTTTCTTCAGGATCAGTTACGCCTTCTAATTTCGTTAAGAAGCGCTCCACACTATCTGAATAAATTAAGTTGGCATCCATTTGGTTTTTAAAGACTTCAACCACTTGTTCTGGCTCGCCTTTACGCAATAAGCCATGATTGACATGGACACAGATTAATTGTTTGCCAATGGCTTTAATTAATAATGCAGCTACTACAGAGGAATCCACGCCTCCCGATAATGCTAATAGAACTTTCTTGTCGCCTACTTGTTCTCTGATTAAGGAAATTTGTTCTTCAATAAATTTCTCAGCCATCTCTGGGCTTGAAATACGCTCCATAGCTTCAGGTCTTCTTACTTCTACCATTGTATTCCTCCTAAATTTTATCTCTTGCGTTTATTCTATCATGCTTCAGCGAATGAAAGTATGTTTTTACAAGTTTTTATTCGGAATTTATCCTTTTTGTTCGCCTTTTAAATCTATTCGGCCAAAAGATAAGTTTTAGTATTTTTTAACGTGAATATGGTCGATATAGTGATTAACCGACTTATGCAAGACCACATCCGCTCGTGAACGAGTTGGCTTAATATGTTGGATTAAGTTAGGCAAGTTGATGGTAAACCAAACATTATCTGCATAAGCGATGGCTTCTTCTCGACTCATATTACTCATTTTATGATAATAATTAGAAGAATCTGTTTTCGCCATTTGTAAGTGAACCAAGAATCGCTCAACAAACCACTTATGGATTAGTTCTTGTTCAGCATCCATATAGATCGAAAAATCAAAGAAATCACTGACATAGATTTGTTGATTGGAAGGAAGTTGCAAAACATTAATCCCTTCCACAATTAAAATGTCCGGATTATTGATGATTTGATACTGACCTTTGACAATGTCATAACATAGATGGGAATAGGTCGGTACTGAGAAAGGAGAAGTCTGCGTCTTAATATGAGTCATAAATTCTAAGAGTAAGGACATATCATAGGACTCTGGAAAACCTTTACGGTGTAGCATCCCTCTTTGTTCTAGAACCTCATTTGGATAGAGAAAACCATCGGTAGTGATTAACTCCACTTTCCGTTTAGGAAAGGTCTCACTTAGCAATTGATGGAGCAAACGAGCCGTCGTTGATTTGCCAACAGCTACTGAACCTGAAATTCCAATGATGAAAGGCACCTTGCGGTATGCAAATGGGTCCACTTCCCCCATGGCAAAAAATTCCTGTTTAGCCATATTGTATTTCATGGTATGTTGAAAATCTGCTTCAATATAATGTAATAACGGACCATAAATTTCTCTAACATCTGTTTGCGTCAAACGGTCTTGGAGCGACACTAAACTAGCCAGCTCATCAATCGGTAAAATCTCTAAATTTTCCGATTGGAAAGCTTGCCATTCTTTACGATTATAGGTGGCATAATAATCGTTCATTGCAAAATACATATCTTCCTCCTACTGAAGTCTCATAATGAATTAATACAAACTTCTTGTAATATGTGTTAAAATACTCCAATGAAACAGTATTTTTTAATGGTTAATTTGGCTCTTATTTTAGCATAAGCGCTACCATTAATATATATCTTTTACAGAAAGGAGCTAGTTCATGAACCATTCATTCGGTAAACCTCATTATTCTTTGAAATCAACTTCAAGCAAAAAAAATAAGCTGGGCCTTGGATTTGCTCATTCTAAAATTATTTTAATGGGTGAACATGCCGTGGTTTATGACTATCCGGCCATTGCCATTCCTTTCAAACCCTGTCAGGTAAAAGTCCAAGTGACACCTTCTGCTTACGCTTACTCAACCATTGACTGTCCTTATTATAAGGGAGCTTTTGAACAAGCACCGGATCATTTAAATAATTTAAAGATGGCTTTAAAACTAACCTTAGACTCCAAACAACTACCCAAAAGACCACTTCATATTGAAATTCTATCTGAAATACCACAAGAGCGTGGTATGGGATCTTCAGCAGCTGTTTCTGTGGCTTTAATTCGAGCGGTTTGTGACTATTATGGTAAGACCATCAAGGATTATCACTTACGCATGATTACAAATGAAGCAGAAGTGATTGCCCATCAATCGACATCGGGGATAGATACCCTAGTAACTTCTTCCAATCGATCTATTATATACTGTAAGAGTCAGCAAGCTCGTGATTTTGATTTGGACTTAGAAGCTTATCTAGTAGTGGCTGATTCCGGTCAAGTTGGCCAGACCAAATTAGCTGTCAATCACGTTGCCCAACTAAGACAAAGTAAGGCTAGCTTTGTTAATGGCGCTATGGAAACGATTGGTTTTTTTGTGCGTCAAGCCTTCCTAGCGATTCGTAAAAAAGATCCACTTGAACTGGGTCGTTTAATGACTTACAACCACTATTATCTCAACCAATTAGGTGTTTCCAACCCTTCCCTTGACCACATCGTCAATGCCGCTTGGTTAGCTGGCGCTTTAGGAGCTAAATTAACCGGTGGTGGCATGGGCGGTTGCGTGATTGCCTTGGCTAAAGATCAAACTCATGCCCAAATGATTGCTGAATCGATGGAACAAGCCGGTGCAGAAAAAACATGGCTACTTAACCTTTCAAAAGCAGAACAAGCAAAGGAGTCACATCATGACTAAAGATTTTATTGCTAATTTTCAAGCCCATACTAATATTGCTTTAATCAAGTATTGGGGCAAACGCAATCAAGACTTGATGTTGCCAGTTACCTCTAGCCTTTCTTTAACGCTAGAGGCTTTTTATACGCAAACACAAGTGCATTTTTCTAAGAGTTATGACGAGGATCAATTTATCCTAAATGATCAAACTCAATCTATCCAAGAGCGGCAAAAGATTTCGCGCTTTTTAGACCCGTTTCGTCAAATCAAGAACACGGATTTAAAAGCACGAGTAATTAGTTACAACCACGTCCCCACTGCAGCAGGTCTAGCTTCATCGGCCTCAGCCTTTGCTGCTTTAGCCTGTGCCTGTAATGAGGCCTTAAATCTCAATCTATCTCAAGAAGAACTTTCAATCATGGCCCGCTTTGGTTCAGGCTCTGCCTCTCGCTCTTTATTTGGCGGCTTTGTGGAATGGGAAAAAGGACAAGGTGAGGACTCTCAATCGAGTTTTGCTCGTGCTTTTGATGATGCCGATTGGGACATTGGCATGATTGCTTTAGTAGTCAATCATAAGGCTAAAAAGTTTTCCAGCCGTCAAGCCATGCAACACACCATTGAAACTTCGCCTTTCTACGCTTTATGGGCAGAGGAAGTAGCTAAAGATTTAGCATTAATTAAGGCAGCCATTAAGGCTAGAGATATTCAAAAAATCGGTCAAATCACTGAACATAATGCCATGAAGATGCATGCAACCATGTTGGCAGCTAATCCAAGCTTTAGCTACTTTCAAGCGGAATCCTTAAAGGCTATGGAAGCCGTTCGCCAACTGAGAAAGACTGGCTTAACTGCCTACTTTACCATGGATGCGGGACCGAATGTTAAAATCATCTGTCCCTACAGTCAAATTCCTGCCATTCAAGAAAAGTTGAGGCAAGACTTTCACCCGCAAACAATTATTGTCTCTCGCCCCGGACCTCAACCCTTCTCAATTCCGCTTATTAATCATTAGGAGGATCGTCATGAATCCTAAGCATTGCCTTCAATCATCACAAACTCAAACCATAAAAATCCCTGGCAAACTCTATATTGCTGGTGAATACGCTGTTTTGGCGCCTAAGCAAGCAGCTATCTTGATTGCGGTCGACCAGTACCTTGAGCTGACAATCCGTCAAAGGACTAAGAAAGGCTGGCTGATTGAAAACCATCAAGGAGGCTATGCGCCCCTTTGCTTAGAAACAGATGATTCGCACTTGAGAGTTGCAGAAGACTATTCCCTAGAAGAAGATCAACTGGACCAGTGGCGTTACGTGATAGAAGCAGCTAAGGTGACCCACACCTTCTTACAAGAATCGAACTTTAATAGTCGAAACTTTCATTTACACATTCGATCACAACTATTAAGTGACTCGGGTAAAAAATACGGTCTAGGCTCTAGCGGTGCCGTAACAGTCGGTACCATCCAAGCTATACTTAACTTTCACAAAATCAAGCTTTCAGCTGAGAGGCTCTACCGCCTAGCCGTTATCAGTCAACTGCGTCTAGGAGCTTCTGGTAGCTTTGGCGATATCGCTGCTAACGCTTTTGGTGGTTGGACCTATTATATGGCACCTGATCGCAAGCTTTTAAAAGAAATGATCGCTAACGCTCCTTCGATTACGGCTTTATTAAAGCAAGAATGGCCAGATTTAATAATTGAAAACTTAGCCGTTTCTAAAGACTTGCAAGTCCTGGTTGGCTGGACTCAGCATACGGCTTCTACCGACAATTTGGTCAAACAATTAAAAGACCAAATATCTGCTCAGCCACAAGCTTTCCAAGCCTTTATAGATCAAGCCCCTGCAGTCGTTCGTCAATTAAAAGATGGACTAATTAATAATCAAGCAGACCTGATCCAACAAGCCATCAGTAATTACCGTAACTTACTACTTGGCTTAGGTAAGGCTTATAACCTATCCATTGAAACGGCTGCTTTAAATCAGCTGATTGAAATTGGTAATCAACATGGCTATGCTAGCAAGAGTTCAGGGGCTGGTGGTGGAGATTGCGGTATTGCCTTAGGTTATGATATAAATACCAAGGAGAGCATTCTCAAGCAATGGAAAGTTCAAGGAATTGTGCCCCTAAATCTTCAAGTGGCCCCACAATCAAGCTCAGAAAGGATTGAATAGATAATGACTTCTTCTTTATCGACCAATCGTAAAGATGACCACCTGCGTTATGCTTTAGACCAACAAAAGACTAGAAAAAATAATTCCTTTGATGACGTCCGTTTTGTCCACCATTCACTGGGTCGTCTTCATATCCATCAAATTGATTTATCCACTCAATGGGCAGGTAAAAAACATTCTTTACCTTTTTATATAAATGCTATGACAGGTGGCAGTCCTAAAACAAAAAGTTACAATCAGCATTTAGCCCAAGTTGCTGCAAGTACTGGTTTAACCATGGCGGTCGGCTCTATTTCAGCTGCCCTTAAAGACCCTCAAGTGGCTGATTCCTTTACCATTATTCGTCAAATGAATCCCCAAGGCTTTATCTTAGCCAACCTGGGAGCCCATCATGATCTGGAAAATGCCAAAAGAGCCGTCGACTTAGTTCAAGCCGATGCCTTACAGATTCATTTAAATACCGCTCAAGAGGTTGTAATGCCAGAGGGGGATCGTGATTTTTCAAACTGGAAAGAAAACATTCAAAAAATCGTTGATGACCTAGGGGTGCCTGTTATTGTTAAAGAAGTTGGCTTTGGTATGAGTCAAGAGACCCTTCAAGAACTAAAGGAATTAGGGGTCCAAACGGTGGACCTAGGTGGACGTGGTGGCACCAACTTTGTTCAGATTGAAAATCAGCGCAATGACCAGCTAGACTTTTCAAGCTTGACCAACTGGGGGCAAACCAGTGTAGAAGCTTTGCTAGAATCGCTGAATTTTCAAGATCAAATCAACATTTTAGCTTCGGGTGGTATCCGCGACTTTTTAGACATCGTCAAAGCTTTAGCTTTGGGCGCTAAAAGTTGTGGGATTGCAGGCAAATTTCTGCATTCGGTGGACCAATTAGGTGTTGATGCGACCGTTGATTGGGTAGGTGATTGGGCCTCAGCCCTTAAACGAACCTTACTCCTCCTATCGTGTCAATCAATTGAAGATTTGCGCAAAACAGATTTAATCCTCAGTGGCGAAAGTTACCATTGGGCTACAGCCAGACAGCTTGATGTCAACGCTCTTGCCCAACGCAGTCGAAAAAGCGAAACTTTCAAGACTTAATTTTTTTAATGTTTATTTTTGTTAGACGCTAAGACATAAGCATGCCCATTTTAGAAGCACCTTGTGTAACATATGTTTGACAACTCTAGAGTTTTCTTAATAGTTTTTATTCGTCTAATTCCCAATATCCATTATTACCACTTCCAATATATCTTAGGTTTTCTATTTCTTTAATTCGTCTTTCAATAGTTTTTTCACTTACACCAGCTTGTTCAGCTATTTCTTTTCTTGTTATCTTATTGTTAGCTCTTATCTTATCTATAATAAAGTCTATTAAATCTTCCTTGTACTGAACGACATCGTGAGCGTCACCGTGAACGACAGTCTCCCCACCCACTTTTTTCGTGGCAATTTCCTTAAGAGGAATGATGGTTTTAAAAATATCTCCTTCTTCAAAAACAGGTTCGGCTCCTGAATAAAGTTTTGCGTATTTATAGGTGTTTCTCATACCAGAGCCTAGTTCATCAGCAATTCCAATTTCTCGAAAGACTTTTGATATAGGTGGGTTTTTTGGAAAGGGTTTAAATCTTTTTATATCCAAAACACCTAAACCATGGGCTAGATTACTATTTTCAACTAAGATTTTTTCATCATCTATAATCATCTTGGCTGGAAAGCCACTAGAATAATCCCTATGGGCTAGGGTGTTGGATATTATCTCCCTTAAAATCATATCTCTTGCATTAACATTTAAAGTCCCGTCTAGAACAAATAAATCATTTAGATGTTTTTGCCCAAAGGCTAAAAGTCGATCATAGGAATCAATGAGGTTGGTTATCACCACATCTCGATCATCATAACGGTCTTTATTTACAACTCTGAAATCATGTCGACAAAGTAAATAGTTCAAATTAACGCAAGGGTCTATCTTTTGAAAGACATTTCGGTTATCTTTAAGTTGGAAAGCAAATCG
>NZ_JBNUPL010000036.1:0-8170 GCF_050409445.1 Facklamia sp. P13055 | reverse complement strand
CATAAGCATGCCCATTTAGAAGCACCTTGTGTAACATATGTTTGACAACTCTAGAGGTTTTCGCCTTAGATACACAGATTATTGATTGACCGATTGTTGCAATTTCATCAGCTAAAGGTCTCCAATTATCCTCTAGGTTTTTAGTCTCTGCTTCTTCTACTGGATTATTTTCAAGTTCTTTCTTGTCTTTAATGCGTACCTTTAAGACATCACCTGGATGGATTAAATTACTTATTAAGCCATTTTACTCTTCCAATTCATCCATCGTCATGCCATGGTTAATTGCAATGCGATATTTGGCATCACCCGCTTTTACTGTGTAGCTTCCGTATAAAACATTGCTTTCTTGAGCATAGATGGAATTGTTGGGCGCAAGACTTGAGACTGAAACGGCAGCAAGTGCTGACATAGAAATAGTTATTATACTTGATTTCAACAAATTACCTTTCATTAGGAGTTCTTCATTTATAATTTAATTGAATGTTTTGCAATTCAATTATAAATGAAGAAACATATATCTAAAATTGAAATATAATCTTAATAGCTTCTCAAAGATTGTAATAATAGTCATTCAAAGTAAAAAAGGTTGGACGTCTATCAACGTTCAACCTTTTTAATAGTTTATGTTTAATAACGTGGACGTCCATAACCTTGAATGTAGATACTATCCCATGCAAACTCTTTGCGAGCGACCATTAGTTTGGAATCATTCACTCGGGTATTTCCTTCGAAAGTTGTAATTAATCCATTATTATAAGACTCTACGATTCCAATATGATGCCCCCAACCGTTACGATAACCATCCCAGTTGAAGAAGACGATATCTCCAGCCTTGGGCTTGGTAAGCCCCATCCAAATTCCTTTATTCTTCACAATGTTTTTATGACGTTCAACACCTACTTCTCGCCCAGTTAAGTGAGAAAGGCCGGCCTCATCTGCGATGTGAGTTACAAAAGCATCACACCAATCATCATCATACGTCAAGCTGTAACCAACCGGTTTTGGATAAATCCGATTATAAGCATCGACTAACGCACGATGTTCGGGTGAGTATTTAGGAACTCCCAGATAACTTCTTGCAATATCTAATAAACGCTCAACATTGGCATTACTTACCTCATTCGGTTCAACATTAACTTTTTCTTGAGTTGGGACTTTAGAAATAAGAATTTTTTGACCGACACTTAAGCGATTAGAAGTTAAATTATTAATTTTTTTCAATTCGCTAACTTTCATTTCATGCTGCCAAGAAATTGTTTCTATACTATCTCCCTCTTGAACAATGTGGTAACTGTACTCATAAGGTGTATGCTTTACTGATTGATTTTCCCTATATTGTTTACCTTGATCTTCAATTTGTACAATCGGAGAGGCAGGTTGGGCATTATTCACTATTAAAGTATATCCAGCATAAAGAGTATTGGAAGTCATTTCATTCCATTTCTTTAAATTGGAAACAGAGACTCCAAATTTTTTAGCGACTGAATATAAAGAATCGCCATTTTGAACGACATAAGTTTTTACTGCAACTTGAGTATTACTATCTGGCTTGGAGGGATTCAGATTCGATGTTAAATTTGGTTGAGAAACATATAAAATATCCCCTGTGTAAATATAATTTGATTTTAAATTATTCCAAGACTTCAATTGTGCAACCGTAATCCCATGCATATTAGCTATTTTGCTTAGCCAATCGCCTCGTTTTACCGTATAAGTTTTGCTTACTGTCGGTGTGCTTGGTTTTTCTGGTGTTGGTTCAGCCGGCTTTTCTGGTGTTGGTGCTGGACTTGACGCTTCACCTTTTGCCACAATCAAAACGTTGCCTGGATGAATTAAGTCACTTCTTAAATTATTCCAAGACTTCAATTGCGCAACCGTAATCCCATGCATATTAGCTATTTTGCTTAGCCAATCGCCTCGTTTTACCGTATAAGTTTTGCTTACTGTCGGTGTGCTTGGTTTTTCTGGTGTTGGTTCAGCCGGCTTTTCTGGTGTTGGTGCTGGACTTGATGCTTCACCTTTTGCCACAATCAAAACATTGCCTGGATGAATTAAGTCACTTCTTAGATTATTCCAAGACTTCAATTGCGCAACCGTAATCCCATGCATATTAGCTATTTTGCTTAGCCAATCGCCTCGTTTTACCGTATAAGTTTTGCTTACTGTCGGTGTGCTTGGTTTTTCTGGTGTTGGTTCAGCCGGCTTTTCTGGTGTTGGTGCTGGACTTGACGCTTCACCTTTTGCCACAATCAAAACGTTGCCTGGATGAATTAAGTCACTTCTTAAATTATTCCAAGACTTTAATTGTGCAACCGTAATCCCATGCATATTAGCTATTTTGCTTAGCCAATCACCTCGTTTTACCGTATAAGTTTTGCTTACTGTCGGTGTGCTTGGTTTTTCTGGTGTTGGTTCAGCCGGCTTTTCTGGTGTTGGTGCTGGACTTGATGCTTCACCTTTTGCCACAATCAAAACATTGCCTGGATGAATTAAGTCACTTCTTAAATTATTCCAAGACTTCAATTGCGCAACCGTAATCCCATGCATATTAGCTATTTTGCTTAGCCAATCGCCTCGTTTTACCGTATAAGTTTTGCTTACTGTCGGTGTGCTTGGTTTTTCTGGTGTTGGTTCAGCCGGCTTTTCTGGTGTTGGTGCTGGACTTGATGCTTCACCTTTTGCCACAATCAAAACATTGCCTGGATGAATTAAGTCACTTCTTAGATTATTCCAAGACTGCAATTGCGCAACCGTAATCCCATGCATGTCAGCTATTCTAGCTAACCAATCGCCTGAACGTACGGTGTAAGTTTTTGCATGAGATACAAATACTGCTGGTTGATTAGTAGAAACATTTTGATTAATTGTCGGACTTGTTTCTGTTTTTGTTGTAGGTGTTTCTGTTGTCTCCTCTTTAATATCTGCCTGATTTTCTACAACTGAATGAGCATTCTTCACCCATACCTTCAGTACATCTCCTGGATGGATTAGGTTGCTAGTTAAACCATTTAATTCCTTCAACTCATCCATAGTCATTCCATGATTAACCGCGATACGATAAACTCCATCGCCGGCCTGTACCGTATAACTTCCGATTGCATAATTACTTTCTTGGGCATAAACACTTGGTAAGTTATCTATTTGAGTAACTGCTACTGTAGCTAATACTGACATTGAAATAGACAATAGGCTTGTCTTGATTGCTTTGTGTCTCATTATGGATCCTCCTTTATTAATTCGGTTGACTTCACTTACAAAGTATATCATATCATTGTGTAAAAATAATGAATAATACGCATTCGTAATATTTGTAATAAAAAAGCCAGTAAAACTGGCTATAAAAATCTATTTATTCAAAAAGCTTTTGCTCTTTAATTGCATCCTCAAGCGATATGTTTTTTAATTGTTCTAATAAATCACTAAGCGTCTCCTGCGACTCACTGATCTTAGTCAAATCACTTTTTTTAATTTGGTCAGCAAATTCTAATTGATCTACGAATTCCTGATACATATCTTGAATTTTATCACGATTGGCCTCATAAGTTTGCTGGTCTTCAGGCAATGAAGCAAGATTATCAAAATGTTTTTGATACAAACTTTCCATTTGTTTATCCAAGTCTAATGTTTGCTGGTAATAGGCATAATTTTTCCAATGAGTTAATAATTCCTCTTGACTATATTCTTTAGCTTTTACTTTCTCAGGCTCTGTTAAAGAATAATCCGAAACAAACTTGGCAACTTCTTCTGTTAATTGCAATTGTCCCAACTCAAAATCTTGTTCGATTTTAGCCAATCGCTCTTGGTAGTTTCTCAAATAAACTAGGTAAGTTTGATCCACTATACTGTTTAGCTGATTTAAAGCAACCGACATATAACCGGTAAAATTCTCAACTTCCGGGTCTTCTTTCAGCAGGTCCTGATAGACTTCCGTTAAACGGAACTCTCTGTATTTTTCTTTAAAGGCTTCAATTTCATCACTTACTTCCATCTTAGCTTCAAGATAAGCCTGTGGTAAAAATTCAATAATTGCTTGGTCATCTTTTTTTGATACATACTCGCTAGTTACTTCCACTGTTGTTTGGTCATCCTCAGCATCAATAGGATTGACTAGTGGCAATAGCACAACGGTTGCAATTAAACTTAATATCATTTTTTTCATTTTTTCATTCCTTCTCTCCATTATGAAGTTTCTTATTTAACAGTAAATCAATGTGTTCAATATTATCCTCAAGATAAGCTGAACTAGTTGGTTGAAAGCCTAAGCCCTTGTAAAAATCGATCAAATAAGTTTGACCGGATAGCTTGATCGAAGGATAATTTTTTTGATTAAATAGAAATTCAATAGCTTTAGCCATTATTTGATAAGATAAGCCTTGATTCCGTTGATCTTCTTTTACCAAAACACGACCAATTGATGCTTCTTCAAAACTCACCCCAGGAGCTAATAATCGACAATAGGCAAATATTTCTCCATTTTCTTCAAGGAATAAATGATCAGCCTCTATATCTAAATAATCAATGTCTAAATAGGGACACTTTTGCTCAACCACAAATACTTGGCACCGTAATTGCAATATTTGATAAAGTTCGTAAGTGCTCAAGTCATTAAATTGTTTTATTTTCCATGTCATTTAAGCCCTCCTATTTTAATGGATGCGCTCTTATTAATTACTTATTGATTTTAACAATAAAATAAGAACTAAGCAATAAAGAATGCTAAGTCCTTATTTTCTCTACCTCTATTAATAGGTCTCAAAATATCGATCCAGTTCCCATTGGGAAACATTTTTTAAATAATCCTCATATTCCAATGTTTTTTCTCGAATAAAGTTACTGGCGATATGTTCACCTAAACTTTCCATTATTTCTGGACTGGTCTTCAGTGCATTCACAGCCTCTTTTAAACTAGCTGGGAGCTGATAGATCCCTTTAAGCATACGTTTTTCTTGATCCATTTCATAAATATTTTCACGTACTTCTGCTGGAGGAGTAATTTTCTCCTCAATCCCTTTTAGTCCAGCTGTTAATAGTGAAGCTAAGGCTAAATAAGGATTAGCTGAAGGATCTACACTTCTAACTTCGATACGAGTAGAATTACCACGCGCAGCTGGAATGCGAATTAATGGTGAACGGTTTTGACCAGACCAGGCAATATAAACAGGCGCTTCATAGCCACTGACTAAGCGCTTGTATGAATTAACAGTTGGATTCACAATAGCTGTGTAAGCTGATGCATACTTCATTAAACCACCAATGAAATAATAAGCTGTTTGCGAAAGCCCCTCTTTACCTTCCGGGTCATAAAAAGCATTACCATCTTCTGTAAACAAAGACAGATTAAAGTGCATACCTGAACCTGCCAAACCATAAACCGGTTTTGGCATAAAGGATGCGTGCATATTATGACGATGGGCTACTGAGCGAACAATTAATTTGAAAATTTGAATGTTATCACAAGCTGTTAAAGCATCTGAATATTTCCAATCAATTTCGTGTTGGCCAGGTCCGCATTCATGGTGACTGGCTTCAATCTCAAACCCTAAGTCTTCTAACTCTAAAACAATATCACGACGAGTATTTTCTGCTGAATCAATCGGAGCTAAGTCAAAATAGCCTCCCTTATCATTTAATTCCATGGTGGGATTCCCATTCTCATCATTTTTAAAAAGATAAAATTCTGGTTCTGGCCCCAAGTTGAATGAAGTAAAACCTAGTTTTTGCATTTTAGTAAGCACTCTTTTCAGGTTAGTTCTCGGATCACCTGAGAAGGGCTGACGATGGGCTGTTTCCACATCACAAATTAAAGAAGCAACATTACCGCTTCCTTCTTTCCAATTATAAACTAACCAAGAATCATAATCCGGTACCAAATACATATCACTTTCTTCTATCCGAACAAAACCATCAATGGAGGAACCATCAAAAGTCATATTATTATCAAGAGCTTTTTCGATTTGTGAGACTGGAATTTCTACGTTTTTAATTTTCCCCATAATATCGGTAAACATTAAACGAATGAATTGAACCTTTTGTTCCTTAATATCCTGTAAGATCGCTGCGCGTGTCCATTTGTTTTGTGACATAATTGCCTCCTAAGCTAAGAATAAGCTCATTATAGTCCTCTATTTGGGACTTGTTTCACTTTAATCTAAAGTTTCTTAAGTTGAATTTCCGAACGTTCAGAAATATAAATCCACTTATTTTTCTCCTTTCTATAAGGGGGACTTAAAATAAATGGAGTTATTACTCAAAACTTCTAAAGTATTTGGACTCGGGATAAGAAAAGACATCTTGGAGCTGTCAGAAGTTTGACACTTAGAAATCGCTTATTTTTAATGATCTTTTTAACTTCATACTTAGAGTTACTTTTATCAGCATTATGCTTAATAGGATTGAAACACAGCTCAAGATAATGATTCAATTAGCCTGTTTTTTCGCCTATAAATCATCGATCAGCTGCATAATTGATGCCATTAGATTCTCATTATCTATAAATGGAATAGCAAAATAGTTCCTAAATTACAGGATGATTTTATTTCTTTTTCTCCAGCTTAAAATTTTCAATTAAAAATACGGAGGAAAAATAGAGAATCGGTAGTATAAAATAACTAATTATTTTAAAAGTATTGTCTGAAATATATGATAAAAAAAGAAAACTAATTAGAAGAACAACTTGAAGAAGACCTAACCAGGGTTTACCTGAAATCTCTATATAATCACCCGATTTGACCTCTAGGGGATTGCTTCTCATCCCTAATTGCTTAACAACTATAGTTGAACCTTCTACCACCTCAAGAGTGATCGTCTCATTCGTATGTATTTTCCCAATTGACTTGCCATCCTGATAGACAGTTAGGGGCATTAATCCCCCCATAAAATAAGCATTTCTTGTAATCTTTACCTGCATATTATTCCTCCTCTATTTCGTTTAATTATATCACAAGCTAAAGTAAGTCTTAAAAAGGCGAAAGTATCTTTCATCAAAGATTCATCACAGCATCTCATCAAAGAATGAGAGCATCATCAAAGGAATCATCTTCTCAACTACAGCTCACCCCTCTTCCTTGCGATGAGCCACCATGTCCTTCCTTTTACGGTAGAGTCCGTCTGTCTTCAAAGTTATTAACACATTTGGTGGTAGGATAGGGCCTGTTCAATCGCTTTTAAAGCATGACGATTCATTTCAACCAAACGAGTAGCTTCTTGATAATGATAGGAAGTCCCTTCGTCTCGCAAGGCTTTAAAAGGAGTTAAAAAAGTATTTTCTGCTATCTCTTCTAAAGTCCCACAGCAGCCCGCACTTATAACTTCTTCCACCCCATAAGCAATTAAAAGTTCTAAAATAGCCGTTGCTGCTGCCGCAGCAACAAAGGCTTGGACCAGACATACTGGGATCATTCCAAAAGAGGGGACAGACCTCTGGTTTTTGCTTGGGGCTTGCTTCACAATGACTAATCTTTCCTCTTACATTATTTATAAAGTGGCAGAACACCTTTTTTACTATACGCTTGATTCATTGGGTCTGCAATAGTTTTGTGGAGTTGGTCTAAGGGTTGCATATGTAAATCTTCCTAAACAATATTATTTTCAAGAAGGTACACGTCTTAATATACTAGTTAGATACAATTAAAAACTCAGCCTATAATTAGACTGAGTCGCAATTGATTATAACACCTTATCCAAGAACTCTTTGGTTCTGGCTTTGGCAGGATGTTTAAAAATTAGATTGGTATCGGCATCTTCAATTACATAGCCTTCTTCCACGAAGATCACTCGGTCTGACACTTCGCGGGCAAAGCCTATCTCGTGGGTTACCACCATGGTCATTCCATCATTTGCTAAATTTGGCATAACTTCCAAAATATCGCCCACCATCTTCGAATCTTCTTTCACTGTAAACATCGAGCCTACTTCAAAATAAAGGTCTGAGAAATCAAAGGTCTCTTTTCTTTCATAGTTATACCCATAGCAGCAATCATCCCATCTGCTTGATTACTTTCTAAGGCTTGCAGGCCAGAAGAAGGCATAATTTTATAATCAATCTTGAAGCCGGCTTCTTCAGCTATGGCTTCGAGAATTTCAATGTCAATTCCTTTAAGATTACCTTCATCATCGGTGTTAAACGTAAATGATAATGTCTCAAGAGAACACAAATCAAAATGTCCCACTA
>NZ_JBNUPL010000035.1:0-8453 GCF_050409445.1 Facklamia sp. P13055 | reverse complement strand
TCAGTTTTCAATGAGCTTCGCTGCCATAAGTGACAACTTCTATATACTAGCATGGGTTAGACTTTTTGTCAAACCTTTTTAAAAAGTTTTTTTAAACTTTTTTTCTTTCGTTTCGGTCGTTCGTGACGACAAGAAATAATATAACATGGGTTGTCTTCTTAAGTCAAGGGCTTTTCAAATTTTTTTCACCTTTTTTCTTATCACTTTGTTATAATATTAATTACTTCATATAAGAGGAGCTTTCTTATGAATAAAATTATTGAGTTTACAATCGAAGATTTGCCATTACTTTGGGAATCGACCGTGGGGCTCGAACGAGAAACCGTTCGAATCAATTTCAACGGATCAATTAGTGAGAGTGACCATCCTCATGATTGGGGAAACCGTTCCTTCCACCCTTATCTTCAAACTGATTTTTCTGAAAGTCAATTAGAGTTAATTACTCCACCCTTTTCTACTAATGAAGAGGTAATCAATTGGTTAGCTGGTCTTCACCAGATAACACAGCATAGAATTTCAAATTCGAAGCCAGCAGAAATGCTTTGGCCTTATAGTATGCCACCTCAATTATCTAATATTAATCAAATTCGAAGCGCTGAATTAGATAATAAAGATGACTATAATTATCGTAAATATCTTATTTCATACTACGGCAAAAAAGTTCAACTACTATCAGGCATCCATTATAACTTTCAAATTAATGATCAGCTTTTAAATCAAAAACTGAATTCCTCAAAATCAAAATATATCTCCAATCGAAATAAGGTTTACATGGACTTGACACGTAAATATCTTTACTACCGCTGGGTATTAACTTATCTTTTAGGGGCCACCCCTTATTTTTCAGATGATTACGAGACTGTTTTATACGGCAAACCCCACAAAACAGTTATGAAATCAGTTCGCCAAAGTCGCTATGGCTACAGGAATAGTAAAAACGTTTCAGTTTCCTATAATAATTTTCAAACATATGTCACAGATATTGAAGATCTCATTTTTCAGGGGATTCTACATTTTGAGAAGGAGCTCTACCGAGATGTTAGAATGCGGGGGGCTAAACCTAATCGCGCAATGCTCAAGGAGGGCATTTCTTATTTAGAATTTAGAAATTTTGATCTTAATCCTTTTCAACCATTTGGAATCAGTTTGGAAGACCTCGATTTTGTAAAAGTATGGATTCTTGCTCTTCTTCTTCACCAACAGTCAATTAGCGAAGAAGAAATTAATCTAGCCAATGAACGTAACCAAAATACAGCAGAATCTAACCCTATCGATCCATTAATCAATAAAGAACTTATTAAGTCTTTCTCATATACCTTACAAACTGTTGCAGAAAACCTAGATGCTCATTACTATCCCGACTCTTATTTAGGTCAGCTTGTTGCTAAAAAGTTTATGCAAATAGAGCAACCCTCCCAAACGCTTGCAGGCCAAATCACTAGTCAATATACCGACTTTAAAGACCTTTCCCAGGGCTTGCTTAAACTTAGCCAAATTTTTCAAAGACAGTCTTTAAAAAACAAATATCTCCTTCATGGTTTTGAGAAGTTAGAACTTTCGACACAAGCCTTAATAAAAAAAGCGATAGAGCTTGGTATTCAAGTTACCATCGTTGATATTGAAGATAACTTAATTGAACTTCAATTCAATGAGCATACAGAATTAATCAAAAGTGCTAATATGACTTCCTTAGACAGCCAGGTTTCATACTTCTTAATGGATAACAAATCAGCTACTAAATTGGTTCTTGATAGAGAAAAAATTCAAACACCTAAAGGGAGAAAATTCAATGATTTAGATCAAGCAATCAATTATTATTCTCTATTAGACAAATCTGCAATCGTAATTAAACCGCAAAATACTAACTATGGTTTGGGAATTACTATCTTCGAAAATTTTCCAGAAAAAGAAACCTATACAAAAGCTATGAAGGAAGCTTTCAAACACGATCATACGGTATTAGTTGAAGAATTTATTGAAGGGATTGAACTAAGATTTTATGTGCAAAATCAAAAAGTTTTAGCAGTTTGTGAAAGACAAGCCGCTCATATTATTGGCGATGGCCAGCACACTGTTGAACAGTTAATCGATCTCGAAAATAACCATCCATTCAGAGGGCCTAGACATCTAGCTCCTCTTACCTTATTAGAAAAAGGTGAAATAGAAAGAATAACTCTTGCTGAACAAAACTATTCTCTGCAATCAATTCCCGTTAATGGTAAAAAAGTCTACTTAAGAAAAAATTCTAATGTTTCTTCCGGAGGAATTGCCATCGATCGAACCGATCAAGTTCATTCAGATTTTATTAAAATTGCTGAAAGAACAGCTGCAGCTATGAAATCCACTTTCTGTGGAGTAGATATCATTATCAAGAACTATCAAGAGCCTCTATCTAACTCCAATTCTTACGCTGTGCTAGAGGCTAACTACAATCCAATGATGAGTTTGCACCTTTTTCCTGCTATCGGACATTCACAACCCCTAGCTGAACGAGCGCTTGAAGCCTTATTTCCTGAACTGAATTAATGAATTAAACCCCCTTAGGTATCAAACTTCTGATGCTTAAGGGGATTAATAAAGTTAATTTTTATGCGTTATCTTTAATTTGCTTGATTGTCTCTGCATTCAACTCTTTCACTACTGCTGTTACTAATTTGACCATATTTAAGTAGTCATCTTCGTGAATAACAGAAGTATGTGAATGTAAGTAGCGAACTGGAACAGTAATCGCAATAGAAGGAATACCATTTAATGCTAGGTGTTGTGAACCAGCATCGGTTCCACCACCAGGAATAAATTCGAATTGATAAGGAATGTTCTCTCTATCAGCCACTTCTACTACAAATTCACGTAAGCCACGGTGAGCTATCATTGAGCTATCATAAACAATGATTTGAGGTCCCTTTCCTAATTTACTTGCAGATTCATCTTTAGTCATACCAGGTGTGTCACCCGCTGTACCAGTATCTAGAGCAAATGAAATATCAGGATTAAGCATATGTGCAGCAACTCTAGCTCCGCGTAGACCAACTTCTTCTTGAACGTTAGCCCCAGAGAATAGAACCGTTTCATGTCCTTCTTTAGCTAAATTCTTCAATACATCAATTGCAACAGCTATACCGATACGGTTATCCCAAGCTTTACCTAAAAGGAATTTAGTGCCATTCATACGACGTGTTTCGATGTACGGAGTGATCATATCGCCAGGGCGAATACCCCATTCCATGACTTCATCTTTAGAAGAAGCACCTAGGTCAATAAAGATATCTTTAAATTCCATTGGCTTTTTACGAGCTTCTGCAGTTAGTACATGTGGAGGTTTAGATCCTGTAACACCATGGAATGTCTTACCTTCTCTTGTAGTTACTGTTACTTGTTGTGCTAAGACAACTTGACTCCACCAACCGCCAATGGTAACGAACTTAAGAAATCCTTCATCGGTGATTTCTTTAACCATAAAGCCAACTTCGTCTAGGTGAGCAGCTAACATAACGCGTGGTCCATCCGCATTGCCTGTATGCTTAGCAAAAATACCACCCAAACCATCTTGCAGATATTCTTCTGCTTGGTCTTTAGTTTCTTCTTTAAACAATTCGCGAACATAACGTTCATTGCCACCGATCCCGTTAACTTCTGTTAGACGTTTAAGATATTCTTCATTTACTGACATCATTCATCCTGCTTTCTTAATAAGTATTTGTATTAATTTTAACAAAGAATTCGTTTTCAATCAAAGAAATTCTTTCTTACTTTAAAGAGGCTTTCTTTTATCGGACTTCTTTTTTAATTTCTTTAACCAAATAGGGACATAAAAGTGAATTATAGCTAAAATTAGTATTAACCAAGCACACGAAACCCACAGTAGTGTTAAGGATAAACCCACTTTAACTAGCATTCCTAAACAAAAAGCAAGCATCATCATTACCAAAATTGAAGCTAACATCCTCTGAAAAGCATTCTTTTTCAAATGTAAATCTTGAGTAGGATAAAGTAATTGAAAAGGCAAATTATTCCCTAGTAAGTAAATCGGTAAAATTTGAATAAGCGCGAGCCAAAAACCAATTCCCCCTATTAAGGTTAAAGCCAACCAATTATCAGGCAATAAGAAAATGATAATCAGAATAAACACTGTAATACGAAGCCATATACCTGAATAACCTTCATGTCGAGTAATCATTCGAGCAAAGAAATAGCTATATCGATTAGCCTTTTTCCCTTGAATCAAGTTCATCAAAGGATACAACCATTTCCGTTCCTTAATGGGAGTTTTTACTTGTGGAACATCTGCAAATAGAGAAATCAGCTTATAAAAACGCGATTTATTAGCATGAGACTGGTTAATAATGAACTCAAAATCGACAAGGTTTTTAGCTAATATACGATAACGCCAATATACAATCATTAAATATAGTCCGCTTACAACTAACATCATTAAAAATGGATAGAAATCGGGTAAATAAAAGCTTATCGTTATAAAAAATCCAGTAAAATAGTTGAGTGTTTTTACGGAATTTCTAGATAAAAAATTGTTATTTTGATAATAAAGATTTAGGTATTGATTGATCACAGCTAAAAATTTCAAAGTTGCATAAATAAAACAGAAGAAAACAGCATTATTTTGATTCCAATCACTCACAATTGAGATTAACGGATAGAAAAGAAAGCTAATTAAAAGAGCTAGGCTTACTTGAGAAAGCGAGGTGTAGATAAAAGCTTTTCGCCAATATTTAAACCAATCCTCGCCTCTAGGAAATAAATAGGATCGGTCAGCCTCATGATTTAACCATAAAGGGTGCCCGAAGTTTAAAATTACTGTAAGAAAAAAAGCTATCATCAAAGGAATCATCCATATGAAAGCAAAATAGGAACCTTGGTTTAATCTTTCAAGTAGATCTCTATAAGTCAAAGCTAGAAAACCCATCAGTACGAAAAGCACTATAGAGAAATGATCATTAAAAATTAATCGCCCATATTTCCCAACTTCCTTCAATAATTGATTAGCTCTTTTATTAAATAAATGATCCAAATTAATCATTAACTTCACCTGTCTTAGTCATGGTCATATAGATATCGTTTAAGTTCGCTTTTTGGAGGTTATAGATAGCCTGCAACTGGTTTAAGTCTCCTTGAGCTACAAGTTGACCTTTTTGAAGCAAAAGAAAAGAATCACATAAGTCCTCAGCAATCGCTAAAATGTGTGTTGTAAATATAATTGAGCGACCAGAAACTGCGCTCTTCTTCAATAAATCTGTGAATTGTTGAATAGCTAGCGGATCTAATCCTAAGAATGGTTCATCAATAATTAATAATTGAGCATCCGTAACTAGAGCACAAATAATCATTACTTTTTGCTTCATTCCTTTAGAAAAGTGAGTGGGGAACCACTCTAATTTTTTTTCTAGGCGAAATTTCTTTAAAAGAGGTTGGGCTCTTTGCATGACTGTTTTCATCGGAATTTGATACCCAAGAGCTGTCATTTCTAAGTGCTCCTTCAAAGTTAATTCTTCGTACAAAATAGGCGTTTCAGGAATATAAGCAATTTGACTAGCATACTTCTGGTGGTCTTCTGCAATTGAGATGCCGTCAATCAGCACTTGCCCTGACTGGTTAGGTAAAAGGCCTAAAATAGTTTTCAAGAGCGTTGATTTTCCTGCACCATTTAAACCAACTAATCCAACTATTTCGCCTGAGTGAATTTCAAAATTTACATTATTAATGACCGGAACATTGCGATAACCGCTTGTTAGATTTTCAACTACTAATTTCATTTATTCTCCTCTAATCTTTAATAATCGGATCATTTAGAATAATTTCCCAAACTTTTCTTGCTAGATCAATTTTTTCCATTTTAGGTAAGTTCACAACTTGCCCTTTTTCGTTTAAAAGAGTCACTTGATTGTTTTTTGAATTAAAACCAATGTCTTTCTGAGAAACATCATTCGCGATAATCCAATCTATTCTTTTTGACTTTAACTTTCTTTGAGCATATTCGATTAAATTTTGAGTCTCCGCAGCAAAGCCAACTAAAACTTGCTGCTTTTTATTTTGTCCTAATTCCGCTAAAATATCTGGGTTTTCGATAAGTTCCCACAGGATTTTCTCATTCTCTTGATCCTTTTTCTTAATTTTATGTTCAGCTTGATCCATCATTCTGAAGTCACTCACCGCAGCTGCCATAATAACGTAATCCGTTTGCGCATAGCGCTCATTGATTTCTTTTTGCATTTGAAGCGCTGATTCCACTAAAATCAAGTCCATATTATCCATCATTGGAAAATGATCTTTAGTGGAAATGAAAGAGACTTCTGCTCCCAAAAAACTCGCAATTTTAGCCATAGCATATCCCATCTTGCCGGAAGAATCATTGGAAATGTAGCGAACAGGATCGATTCTTTCTCTCGTTCCACCTGCTGTTACAATCACTTTTTTATTCTCTAATAATTGAGGGTAAAAATGTTTGGCTGCTATACTTTCAAGCTTTTCAACAATCTGAGTAATAGCTGGTAATCGCCCTTTGCCTTCATAACCTTCTGCCAAAAAGCCTGTATCCGGTTCTAACAAGTAGTAACCATCTTTCTTTAGACGTTTTAGGTTTCTTTGAGTGGCAGGATGCTGATACATGTTTGTGTTCATCGCCGGACATAAAAGACAAGGACAAGCAACAGCTAATAGTGTTGTAGAAGCTATTTCATCTGCTATGCCGTTGGATAATTTTCCAATAATATTAGCCGTTGCTGGGGCCACCACTACAAGATCACACCAATCAGCAAACTCAATGTGCTGAACGTGTTCAGTATCATTTTCACTAAAAGTATCTATCAAAACTTCATGGCGCGAAAGCACTTGTAGAGTTAGCGGAGTGATAAACTCACTTGCTGACTTTGTCATTATAACACGCACTATTGCCCCAGCTTTAACAAGTTGTCGCACTAATTCAGTCGCTTTATAGGCAGCAATTCCACCTGTGACAACGACACCAATTTTTTTCCTTAATAAAACCATTCTAGAGCTCCTATCTATTTTATAATCTAAAAACCTGTTAACTACTGTTCAAGTAACTATCTTTCCTTGTTAAACTATATAAAAAAATAAAGGAGATTCCTTTGTTACCTGAAATAAATTTAATTAATCTTGGTGAAAACAACTACTCTATTGAATTTACTTGCTTGTATAAACATCAACAAAAAGATGGTTGGCCCTTTTTAACGGATAGAGCACTCATGCAAAATGATAGCATGGCCTTCCCTTAACAGAAAAAATTGAGGTAAGCAATCATTTGCATTACACAGACCACATTAAAAATGAACAACAAGCAGAAATATTGGCCTTTGACAGCCCTCGTTTCTTCTCTTTTACTTGGAACGTGGGTTTCATTAAGATGGAATTGTCATCGACAAATCATTCAAAAACTTATCTCGCCTTTCAATATTGGGTGCTACTTATTACAGAACAATCGCATCACGAGCTTAGCCAATGGATTTTAAACTTAGAACTTTTAGAAGCTCTCTTGGACGATAAGGAAACCATTGATAAAAAGGGGCGTTACTATCAAATTGACCAGTATGTTAAGAAGATAATTAAGGACTACATTTAATAATTTGCGCGTTCTCCACCAATTAATTTTGGCCGCGATGATAGTCCATTTACCCTGGCAAACCCTAGTTGGTTGTGTTTAAAACGAACAGGAATTTGAACATGTTTTATATGCATACCGATATGTGTATCCCCAATATCTATACCTGCACTTGCTTGAACATGCTCTACCATGACTGGATCCTTGAATAACTGATAGGCCGCTACGGCTGCTCCTCCTCCCGCATGCAAAGCAGGGACTACTGAGACAATTTCTAAGCCATACTTTTTAGCAGCTTGACGTTCTATCACTAGACTGCGATTAATATGCTCACAGCCTTGAACCGCAAGAAAGAGTCCCATTTTGCTTGTAGTTTTGATTAAAGCATTAACTAATAGTTTCCCGTACTCTGGACGAGATGCCTTCCCAATTTTTCCACCTGCCATTTCAGATGTTGAGCAACCTAAAACAAAAATATCCTGAGAATCTACTTTCCCCTGGAATAAATCCTCTATTTCTCCCATTAGACGATCGATTTCTAACTCGATTTCCATACTTTTCACCTTCTTTGTTTTCTTTCATTTTACCACATATGATTGCAAATAAAAAAGCGCACCCAAGGTGCGCCCAGACTGAAGACAAACCCTTCTTTGAGGATGACTCATACAGGGTTTGTCTTTGTTTCTGCCCAAATTTCCTTAATAAATAAAAAAACGAAGCCTTTCTAGCTCCTCATTTCTAATATGTTTGCTAACTTTCTCATGTTCATACAAGCAAAAGTGAGCCCTGCTTTAAATTCCATCAAGGCTTTTCCAATTAAATGCATCTATCGAAAGCCATGATGCTCCTTGGCAGTGCCAAATAATCTTTCTACTGATTC
>NZ_JBNUPL010000034.1:0-9070 GCF_050409445.1 Facklamia sp. P13055 | reverse complement strand
AAATATTTATAAGTATAATAAGTAAAGGTTTATACTGAAGTTAATATAGTAAATTAAAAAAAGTTATCAGAGTCAAGTCCATAATATTGTGTAAAATAACTTAGTACAATGTTCATCACCATTAAAGCCTCATATAAGCCCTTGAAGAAGTAATCCATTCTTCGTGGATGTGCATTAATACAGAGACAATTAATCGATTAGCTGAGTCGACATTTGGAAAGATTCGTACCACTTTCTCTCTACGACGTACTTCTTGATTCAATCGTTCTAAAAGGTTTGTACTTCGTCATCGAGAGTGGGCTGTTCCAATAGCGACATATTGGAATCCATCTTCAAAACCTTCATCCAAAACTTGGCATGCTTTCGCATATCGGGCTTGTATCTCAAATTCCTCAAGGATTTCTTGTTTTAGTTTTCGTGCTTCTTCAAGATTAGTCATTCGAAACACGGCTTTAACTTGCTCTCGAAAGAGCTGAGAATCTTTCTTTGGAATGCTGGCGAAGATGTTTCGTAAGAAATGTACTTGGCACCTTTGCCAGGATACATTCGTGAATTCTTTTTTGATGGCTGTTACAAGGCCTTTATGGGCATCGGAAATAATGAGTTTAACACCTTGTAAATGACGTTCTTTTAAGTACTCGAAGAAATGTGTCCATGTTTGTTCACTCTCACCATCTTGGATGAGAAATCCTAAGACTTCTCTTTCTCCAGATTCACTAAAACCGATGGCGATATGGCAGCTTTTAGAAACAACTCGATTATTTTCACGCACTTTAATATAAAGCACATCTGTCATGAGATAGGGATAGCTTTTCTCAAAAGGTGCAGTTTGCCATGCTTTGACAACCTCGTCTAATTCTTTAGTAAGATTAGAAACAAAGGACTTAGAGACTTGTTTACCACATAGTTCTTCGACGATTTGGCTGACTTTTCGAGTCGAAACACCTGAAACATACATCTCGAGCATAGACGCTAAAAGAGCTTTTTCAAGTCTTTGATATCTTTCAAAGATATCTGTTGAAAACTGACTATCCCTTGAGCGTGGGACACGAAGAGTAAGAGTACCCACTCGCGTTGTGTACGTTCTATCGTAGTAGCCATTACGTTGACTCACAGGTTCTTCACCGCGTTCAAACTCACCAATACCAATGTATTGATCGCGTTGGTTTTCCATCAGTTGATTAAATACCGTTGTTAGTAAGTTTTTGGCAAGATCATCAGAAACCGAACGATTAATAAGTTTTTGAATCTCTTCTGGATTTAAAGTAAAATGTATTTGGGTCATGACAGTCCTCCTGGGTATGTTTTCTTAGTCAAAAACATTGTACCGTAAAAGGACGTTTCATGACCTTTTTTACTTTTACACAATTATATGGACTTGACTCAATCAAACTACAAACTAAATGGTGTATAATTTAGCTTATAAATTATATTGAGAACTTGAGTACACTAATTGGAATAAATAATTTAAAATAGAGTTTAGATACTTTTGTAAATAAGACTTTTACTAAATCAAAAGGAGCTATTATGTTAAGCATAAGCAATCTAACAATCAAAAATCATCAGATCCCCTTATTTACTGCGGATTTTACAATCTTTCCTTACTCATTGGTAGCTCTTACGGGTCCTAATGGTAGTGGGAAATCGACCTTGTTAAGGACGATTGCAGGTTTAAGGAAAGAAACTCAAGGGCAGAACAGTCTCGACATTGAAGATCGACAACTTAGGGGTAAAAGTTTTAAGCAGGCAGTTTTTTATTTTGAGTCGGTCAATTGGTTGGATAAAAATCTATCGGGAATGGATTACTTAAAGCTTTATAATAAAGTCTGGCAAGCTGATCCAGACCTAATCGAAAGGACGGTTAATCGATGGCAAAGTCACGATTACATCAAACAACCGATTTATAAGTACTCGCTCGGTATGAAACAAAAGTTAGTATTATCATTATATGAAGTAACCAATCCTACTTATTGGCTAATGGATGAACCAACTAATGGTTTAGATTATGAGAGTCTTAATCAATTTAAAAGCTATCTCCAAACACAACGTGATGAAGGAAAGGCTTTCTTAATAGCGACCCATGAACAAGTGGATTTTCTTAATCTTTGCGACAAGATATACTCTATCCAGGGCCATCAATTAGAAGAAAGAGAGGTTAGCCATCATGAAGCCATTTAACCTTTATTTGAAACAAATCTTTAAGGCTAGACTTAACTGGTTGCCCTTGTCTGTCAGTATCTTGGTAATGGCTTTTCTACTGGTAATGAATACTTCTTCAGAAAGCAAAGTAGGATTTATTGCCTCACTAGATGATAATAATGAAATAATGCAATATATTAGCAGTGATTATGAGGATACTCTATCCGGTGATCTAAATTCCAAAGACAGAAATAAAATTTTTGAAGCACAAGAGTCCCTAAAACAAAATATCTCTCAAAACCTTAAAGCAATTGAACGAGCGAAGGTCGGTGATTGGTCGGAAGCCCTTGCGATTCAAGTTGAATTAATGGAAAGGAATGAATTAGCTGACATAGAGTCAAAAATTCATAAATTTGATGAAAATTATATTCGTAATACCTATGGAAAGTATCAGCGCTACAAAATATTGCAAGGACTTAACTTACCTCCTGAATTTGAAGGAGGAGAGAGTCGTGGTTATACTTTTCTATACAGAATGCTTGATACCGTCTTTCCAATTATTTTTATCTTATGTTTGGTTACTTTATTAAGCGACAGCTTTACCCGTCAATTTTATGATCAAATAGACCTTGAAGACCTATTTCCAGTGAACCAGGTGACTTGGCAATTAGATAAATTAGTTAAAATTTACTTAATTTCCCTTTTGGTATATGGAGTAAGCTTCGGATTGTTCTTCATTGTAGCTGGTCTGGTTAATGGTTTTTCATCCTATCAATATCCGATTTCAATCTATACGGACACATACATAGAGACCCTTCCAGTCTGGTGGTTAATCGCGCAGACAAGTGTCATGCATGCTTTTACTATCCTTATGACGGTTATCTGGGTCTATCTGATTGCTATATTGACTAAGGAAAAATTAATTACCCTCTTCGTTTCTGCCTTGACATTGATTGGGGGAATCTTATTAACAGGAAATATTGCGCCTTTGGCTAAGGTCATGCATTTTATTCCAACCACCTATTTCTTCGCTACCCGTGTCATTACCCAACAACTTGCTTATGAGAATGTGAACCAAGCCATTACTTATCAAAATGGTCTCTTGCTAGTAAGCATAGTTAATCTTTTTCTGATAGCATTGATAATGTTAATTAAATCTAAACGACTTCATTCAATAATACAACTTTTTAAGAATGGATAAATTCATATTTAACTACAAAGTCATATCAAAATACAGAGAATTTTAGATTATCAATTATTAAGAAAAGGTCAAGAAGGTGCAAATACAGCTGAAAATGATAGAGGATTTATAATTATACTAATCATTTCAATATAACTTAGAAAAGACTTCTATTAATGATGTGCACCCCAAAATACGGACAAAAATTTAATATTTAATTATTAAGCGGTTTGTAACCTGTATTCAACAGGAGACAAGCCGTTTAATTTTGCTTTAATTCTTTCTTCGTTATACCAACGGATATAACCTTTAATTTCTTTCTCTAAATGATTATAAGAGTTAAATGTGACACCATGGAACATCTCTTGTTTAAGAATTCCGAAGAAATTCTCCATCGGAGAATTGTCCAAACAACTTCCTTTTCGAGACATGCTTTGAGTGACGCCATTTTTTGTGAGCTTTGACATCCATGATTTATGCTGGTAGTGAAAGCCTTGATCCGAATGAATGATTAAATTAGATTCAATGTTTCTTGTTTGAAGAGCTTGATCGAACATCGTATTTGTCATGCGAATATCAGGTCTATAACTTAAATTATAAGTGACTATTTCTCCGTTAAACGCATCTAAAATAGGTGAAAGATAAAGTCTTTTTTCCTGACCCGGTAAACGAAATTCGGTGACATCAGTTAACCATAATTTATTGGCTGCCAAAACATTAAATTGATGAGTAACGATGTTGTCTGCGATTTTACCGACAGTTCCCTTATATGAGCTGTATTTTCTGCTTTGAGTATTAAACTTATCACAAAGCAAATTTTCTTCTCTAATCATTCGCAAAACTTTCTTGTGATTAACAATATAACCCAGTTTTCTTAACGTTAAACTGACTCGACGGTATCCGTAACGTTCTTTGGACGCTTTAATAATCTTTCTAATTTCCAGCTTGATTTGAGTATCCGGATCAATCATTAGCTTGAACTCTTTCTTCCAGTCATAAAAGCTTGATTTAGGTAAACTACTAATCTTAAGCCATTCAACTATTTGAGTTTGAGGGTATTTTTCAAGTAAGTCTAAATGATCTGCGTCTTTTCCTTGCTTCGGGTTCTTCTTTTTTCTTTTATCAGTCATATTTTTTCTCGGCTTTCCGCTTTATTTGTTCAAGCCTGAGAAACCTTCTTTTTGATAAATTCGATTCCAATTACATATCAGCAATCCGTTAGGCAAATCGAATTTTTCAACAGCTTCTTGATAGGAACATTCATGTATTTGCCTATATTTTATGACAGACAACTCAAATTTGCCACTATATTCTATTTTATTGAGCTTTTTATTAAATCCTTCGAAGCCATGGTTTTCATACATCTCTATCCAATTTCTAACTGTAGAAGATGGAATTCTATACTTTTCTGCTATTAAATCACGACCACCGGTCGTTCCATCAAGATATTCATTCACTAATTTGATTTTAAATCCTTTTGAATATTTAGACATAAAAAGAACCCCTCTATCCAAGTCCGGAATTAGGGGTTCAATACATTAAAAGGAAGTCTTTTTTATTTCTAATGAGGAATTAGTAACTAACTAACTAATTCCATATTGATAAATATTCTTAGCAGGCTGCTATCGAGAGCGAAATGTTTTTCAAATAATACCAGTATATAATGATATCAGCTGTTTGTGATAGAATTGATGAAGAATGTTTTAAGACCATAGAAACAGTTAACACTTTTACGGCATTCCCCATTTTTAGTGTGGAAAGCATCGTCTTATCAACTCAGGCGGCTATTTTATATTTAAAGAGAAATTGGCCAGTAAAAGTAAGTTTGCTATCGGTTTGATTATAGTTACTTTGGTCTTGATAATTATTTCATATTTATTCAATAAGAACTCTAAATAAAAAGTAATAGTTCAATTAGATTGATGGAAATAAAATAAGATTCCAACCTTTATGTCGTTGTTTTCATCGGCGTGATATGTAAAGATTTTTGAAATGAAGAAATATAAAAAATCGACAACAGATAATTAGTCTAAAAAGGTAATGTTTATTATTAAACCAACGTACTATGCAAAATGGTAATTATTTAACTAATATCGATGTGCGAATTGACTTATCTGATTTATACAAGCTTAAAATAAGGTTAAAAAAATTCTTAGTTATCTGCCAAATAATAAATTGAAGTTTAATTATGAATAGACATTCTATTTATGAAAATGAGGTGAAAATTTATTTTCAAATCATTATTAAAATTCAGATACAATCGAGTATAAATTGATTTCTAAAGCTATTTATTCTAAGTGATAATTTTTCTTTAGAAATATCATTTTTAAAAATTTGAGGATCTATATCCACTATCTTTTTATTTTCTTACATCAATAATGACTTAGTACTGAAAAAATCCATAACGGAATTTTTTTGTTTAACCTCAAGGATTCCATAGAAAAAGAGACCTCCCTTTTATAAGCTTTTAATATCGACAAAACAATCATCAATAGGAGGTTTTTTTATGGAACACTTTAACATACAATATTTCACATCACTAGCACAAAAAGAATCTGTACATGAAATTTTCGACAAGCCTTAGAAGAAGCGATTAACTCATTACTTTAAATCGAAAGGACAGTCTTTCTTAATTAAGAGAAATGAGAAGTCAATGTCTATAATACTAATGATTCTAGAAATATCTATTATTAGAGAACTTTAATGACAGAATATGGTGCGCTATATTTTAAAATTTCCCACGATCGCTTAGGTGAGTCAGATGTTATAATGTTTCAATGTCTTCAACAGATTCCCCTCTTTCCTAGCAAGCATGATTATTTTGATATATTACAAAGGCGTATCCACGCGTAATATCTCAGACCTCATCGAAACAATGTACGGTCATCGTTATTCTTTAACGACAATCTCCAACTTTTTAAAAATAGTTGAAGGGGAGTTAAAAGCTTACTGACAATGTCTGATAAAAAAGACCTTGATTATCTCTATTATGACGCTACTTTTGTCCCAGTTAGACGTGGATATGTCTCTAAAGAGCCGTCTATACCATTATCAGGATCGATGTTCAAGGCTATAAATAGATTTTAGATTTTCGGATTTATTCTACAGAGTCAGCAGTTCACTATCATGAAATGATTCAGAATTTAGAAAAACGCGGTCTAGAAAATGTTTTACTATTTGTCTCAGACGAATTAATGGGATTAGCATAAGCTCTCACCAATAAGTTTTCTTTAGCGCTTCATCAATCATGTTTGACACACCTTTTGAGACATTTTCAATGAAGGGGTGTGAAAGACAGTCATGAGGTGTTAGAAACTTAATAAAAGTTCTCTAAGCCAGCAATATCTTAGAAGCCACTAATATACTCACTACATTTATTAGAATTGGGAAGCAATTTCTATAAAATTAATCCAATAATTAGACAGAAGAAGGATCTCTTTTCATTTATGTATTTCCTAAGGAAATATGGCCTTTATTATATACTAAAAACCTCTCAGAACCCTTCAATAAGCGAATTTATTGTATCACCAAAGTCAAGGAACAGTTTTTTTATAAAACGTCTCTTGAAAAAATAAGGTTTTGTTACGTCACAGAGAATAATGCGAAATTTGGTCAACGTATACATAAACGATATTGTAAAGTGATTTTTGAACTGCAAATTCTTTTGAACCAAAAGCGACCTGTCAATAATATAAACTAAATGAAGGAATGGCCAAAAACAATTTTTAAAAAAGACAAGCTAGTGCCCCTCGGTTGCTTCCCTCGCATTTTAGATGAATCATCTTGTCAAGGGAAGAGACAAGGTCAGTATTAAATAAGATAATTTATCTAAAATGCGAGGCAACAGTTAAAATTAAGTGACAGTTAAATATAGGTATTAAGATCTTCCAATTTAGTTTACACAATTAATTTGACACTACCAAACGAAGTCAAGTCCATAATATTGTGTAAAATAACTTAGTACAATGTTCATCACCATTAAAGCCTCATATAAGCCCTTGAAGAAGTAATCCATTCTTCGTGGATGTGCATTAATACAGAGACAATTAATCGATTAGCTGAGTCGACATTTGGAAAGATTCGTACCACTTTCTCTCTACGACGTACTTCTTGATTCAATCGTTCTAAAAGGTTTGTACTTCGTCATCGAGAGTGGGCTGTTCCAATAGCGACATATTGGAATCCATCTTCAAAACCTTCATCCAAAACTTGGCATGCTTTCGCATATCGGGCTTGTATCTCAAATTCCTCAAGGATTTCTTGTTTTAGTTTTCGTGCTTCTTCAAGATTAGTCATTCGAAACACGGCTTTAACTTGCTCTCGAAAGAGCTGAGAATCTTTCTTTGGAATGCTGGCGAAGATGTTTCGTAAGAAATGTACTTGGCACCTTTGCCAGGATACATTCGTGAATTCTTTTTTGATGGCTGTTACAAGGCCTTTATGGGCATCGGAAATAATGAGTTTAACACCTTGTAAATGACGTTCTTTTAAGTACTCGAAGAAATGTGTCCATGTTTGTTCACTCTCACCATCTTGGATGAGAAATCCTAAGACTTCTCTTTCTCCAGATTCACTAAAACCGATGGCGATATGGCAGCTTTTAGAAACAACTCGATTATTTTCACGCACTTTAATATAAAGCACATCTGTCATGAGATAGGGATAGCTTTTCTCAAAAGGTGCAGTTTGCCATGCTTTGACAACCTCGTCTAATTCTTTAGTAAGATTAGAAACAAAGGACTTAGAGACTTGTTTACCACATAGTTCTTCGACGATTTGGCTGACTTTTCGAGTCGAAACACCTGAAACATACATCTCGAGCATAGACGCTAAAAGAGCTTTTTCAAGTCTTTGATATCTTTCAAAGATATCTGTTGAAAACTGACTATCCCTTGAGCGTGGGACACGAAGAGTAAGAGTACCCACTCGCGTTGTGTACGTTCTATCGTAGTAGCCATTACGTTGACTCACAGGTTCTTCACCGCGTTCAAACTCACCAATACCAATGTATTGATCGCGTTGGTTTTCCATCAGTTGATTAAATACCGTTGTTAGTAAGTTTTTGGCAAGATCATCAGAAACCGAACGATTAATAAGTTTTTGAATCTCTTCTGGATTTAAAGTAAAATGTATTTGGGTCATGACAGTCCTCCTGGGTATGTTTTCTTAGTCAAAAACATTGTACCGTAAAAGGACGTTTCATGACCTTTTTTACTTTTACACAATTATATGGACTTTATCAAAAATTAAAAAGTATCATTGATAATTAATAATTGAGGAATGTAGTTCATGATAAGTAATATTTCGTAAAATTAATTCCTATTAAAATTGCTATTATTTAATAACAGCTGTTTTTAGGTTTAATGAAACTGAATTTGGAAAGTGTCATTCACTCATATAACTATAACAATTAAAGAAAAAATTAAAAATATAAAAATATAAAAATATATTAATTTATAGAGAGGATATAAAAATGTATGATCAATTTGAATTTGAAGAGCTAATTAATTTATACAAAACAATAAATCAGAATCCATACATAATAATTTTTGTATGGTTAGTAGTCTTTGACTTCATTACTGGCTATGCAAAAAGTTTTTTAAGTGGTATCGCAAACTCCACAAAAGGCTTACAAGGCTTGGTTAAGCATCTACTAGTTGTTATGTTAGTGATTTCCGTTTGCCCGTTACTTGAGATGTTAGGATTTGAGTCAATATCTACAAGTTTTATAGTATTCTATATAGTAACATA
>NZ_JBNUPL010000033.1:0-10200 GCF_050409445.1 Facklamia sp. P13055 | reverse complement strand
AGTTTTATCCCGCAAATTTTTAAAATTTCAGGACATTTTCATTTACGGTTGACAGGGGTTTTCTTAATTAATTGGAAATAGGGCTGAAATTCGTCTGGAGCTTGATCTTCTGCTAATAAGTGAACAGCCAATTCTGATTGAGCGCTTTGTTTAGTGGTCCCTTGGAAGTAGTACCTAAAATCTAGATGATAATGAGCCCCTTCGCCTTTTTGTGGGTTAGCGGGGATGGCAAATAGATTAAGGTCTACTAATTCGGACTGAGTAAGGGAGGTGAATTTTAAACCCGTTTCTTCGTATAGCTCACGCAAGGCTGTTGTTTGAGGGGTCTCCCCTATTTCCACGTGTCCTGCGGGTAATAAAGTTTTATGTAAATAAGGATGATGAATAAAAACTAAAGACTGATCTTGAAAAACCAAGGCTGAAGCTGATAAGTGCAATGGACTTTTGCGGTCCAAGAGATTGCTTGCAGGATATTGATCCATTATTTCTTGGAGCCTTAAAAACTTCTTCTGATTAAAGAAGGGTGAGACTTTAATCAATTCTTGCGCATTATTCAAAAGCTCTGCTGCATTAATTTGTTGCAAACAAATCCCTCACTTTTTTTATCAGATGGAAAGATCCCACAACCATAATAGGATCGTCTTGGTCTTCCATCAGTTGTTTTAAGCCTGCACGACTATCCGGATAAGAAATCACTGAGCTTCCTTTTTGTTCAAAAAGTTTTGCTAGCTCTTTGGTATCCATCGCTCGATCTGGAAAATCGGGCTGGGTCACATAAAAATCAGCAGTTAATTTTAATAATTCATCTAGAATAGCCGGTACATCTTTGTCTTTGAGAAAACCACACAAAATGCTCAACTTTTGACCAGCATATAATGATTGGATGCTAGAGATTAATTCTTGAATGGCATCTAAATTATGAGCAGCATCTAGGATAATGTCGGGAGTGCTTTGCACTTTTTCAAAACGTCCTACCATTCTTAAGTCTTTAAAAGCTTTTGTCATGTCAGTCTCTATAGGAGAAGGTTGTTCACTTTCCAACCATACTTGATACCATTTAAAGACGGTCTTTAAATTTTCATTTTGGAAAGTCCCTAATAAGGGCAAGTAGAGTTCAAAACTTTTTTGATTTAGTTCCACTTGAAAATAATGTGGACGCTTGTAAACAATCTTTTGGTCAGAGCTATCATGGAAAGAACTTTTTTGCTCCGAGCTTATTTGTTTAAGACGCTCAACCACTCCGTTCTTTTGGTTCGGCGCCACAATGACTTGTTGATTTGAACGGATAATACCAGCTTTAGTCTCTACGATAGCTTGCAAAGAATCCCCCAGTAAATTTAAATGATCCATACCAATTTTAGTAAAGATGGCATATTCAGAGTGGCTAATTGCATTGGTCGCATCAAGGCCCCCACCTACACCACATTCTAAAACTAGATAATCACAGGCTAAATGGGCATAATAAAGGATCCCAATCAAAAAGGTGGTCTCAAATTGTGACAAATCTTTTTGTGGGTCTAAGCCTAACACAATCGCCGCTCGGTGAACTTCCGCCATGATACAGCTAAAATCTGACTGACTAATCATTTGGTCATTGACTTTAATACTTTCACATTCTGAATATAAATGAGGACTGGTAAATAGTCCTGTGCGATATCCATGAGCAAGTAATAAATGAGAAATCATATTAGCAGTTGACCCCTTACCATTAGTTCCCGCAATATGGATGATTTTAACGGTTTGGTCCGGTTGGCCCAATTGTTTCAACATGGCTTTTAAAACACTTAGACGGTCTCCTTCACCATAAAGAATAGTTGGTAAATCATCGGTCAAACTGTTAATCATAAGGCGTTCACCTTAGGTAAAGACTGCAGAAATTCATTCCGCAACTGAACATCTTCATTAAAGGCGCCTAAATAATAATTGGTACGGGTAATGGAGTTGACTTTTTGGACCCCGCGCATTTCCACACACATATGACGGGCATCAACCACCACAGCTACTCCCTTAGCATGGGTAATCTCCATCAAAACCTCAGCGACTTCACGCGTAATATTTTCTTGCACATTTAACTTTCTTGCAGCATAGTTTACCAATCTTGGTATTTTTGACAGGCCAATAATTTGTCCATCTTGTGGAAGATAGCCTACATGAACATTCCCAAAAAAGGGTAACATATGATGTTCACACATAGAATAAAAAGGGATATTGTTGACTGCCACCATTTGTTGATTAGGACTGGCATCGGTTGGGAACATTTTTCCTTCCGTAAATTCTTCTAAGCGAGTAGAAGCTGTAATTTCCTTTAGCGACTTGGCAACACGTTTAGGTGTTTCAATGAGCCCCTCACGATCTGGGTCTTCTCCGATTTCGATTAAAAGCTCACGAACTAATTCTTCTATACGATTCAAATTAATTTCTTTCATTTTCTACCACTCTTTCTATTCTTTGGTCTTGTGTCTTTTCTAAATGTTCAATGGCTTGATTAATTTGACAATAAGCATAAAAATTGGTGTCAATAATTTCTTTTAAAGGAATTAACACAAACAAACGGTTCATTATTTCGGGATGCGGTAAAGTTAGCTGAGGGTCTTCACTTTCTAGATGGCCAAAATATAAGATATCCATATCTAAAGTTCTAGGTCCCCAAACGATCAATCGCTTTCTTAGTAACTTGGCTTCTATTTCATGAAGGTAGTCCAATAAGTCATAAGGATCTAAGTCTGTTTCAATGGCGAGAGCTTGATTAATGAAGTCATCTTGCACGACTCCTCCTACTGGAGAAGTCTGATAATAGGCCGAGGCTTTTAAGACTTCAATTTGTGGATGAGTCGCTAACAGCTCTTGCCCCTTTCGCAGATTAGCCATCCGATCTCCTAAGTTAGATCCGACACTCAGATAAACAGTTGCCATCCTCTATCCCTCCAATTCAATTTCGGCAGAATCTAAAATACCATCGATGGGTAATTGTAATTTGCGAACATTGACTTTGACCTGACTAATTAGTTGTGGATTGGATTGTTTTATTAAATCTAAAAGGTCAAAAGCAACTGTTTCAATCAAGTCGACCCGTGTTTTTTTTATATATTCAGCAACTAGATCATAAAAATGCGCATAAGAGACTGTTTCATTTAAATCATCTCGCGTGAGACTGGCCTTCATGGTCACCGTCAGATCAACAGCGATATTTTGACCTAATTTCTTCTCTTCAGGAAAATAGCCAATATGCGAATAAAAACGCATGTTATTTAATTTTATCTTAAACATAACTCCTCCTATTTAAGTGGATAAGCAGCAAAATTTGTATCCTCTAAGCCATCAGATAAGCGCAAGTGGTTACCAATTAACGAAGCAATCCGGTGAGAGCTTCCCACATGAACCCTAAGCATTTCGATACCCATAAAAGCAGCGATAGCGGATAAGGCAGCAGAGCCTTCGTCTCTTTGTTTGAATCCTTCTTCGGTTTCAACATCTACATTAAAGCCAGCTTCTTGCAGGGTGTTTTGAATAAAGCGTTTACGAGAAACCCCTAAGAAGCAGGTAAAGCCTTTTTGGTGAATCCGATTGGCTTGATGGATTAATTGGTAGTTCTCACGTTTAGTTAAACCAAAGCCGATACCTGGGTCAAGTGCGATGCGGTCTTTTTTGATACCCGCTTCAGCCGCATACTTTAAAGACTTATCAAAATACTTATCCATCAATTCAACAGCGTCCATTTTGGCAAAAGCGTCCAATTCTGCTTTGCTAAAGACGCCTTCTGCTCCAAACTGCGGAAAGACCTTGGCGGAAGGATGGTCTGGACGGACAATTACTGGATTAGCCATCACAATGACACCAGCTTGAGTTGGTGCAATCACTGAGGCCATGCGCGGGTCACCTAAAAGTCCAGTAATATCGTTGATAATATCGGCTCCGGCTGCAAGCGCTGCTTGAGCAACCTCAGCTTTCCAAGTATCAACTGAGATTATTACATCAGATTGCGCTCTTAGGGCCTTGATAACTGGGACGACACGTTGGATTTCTTCTTCTACGGCCACATAAGTCGACCCCGGACGGGTAGATTCTCCTCCGATATCAATCATTTGACAACCTTGCTTAATCAATTCCATCGCTCGCTTACAGGCCACTTCTAGACCAAACCATTTTCCTCCATCTGAAAAAGAATCTGGGGTCACATTGACGATTCCACAGAGAATGGTCGGGTCGCCATGCTTAATCTCACGATGGTTAAAGCGAAAGACTGGCTGTTTTTTTGGATTTGCTTGCATGTTTTACTCTCCCCACTTAGATAGTTTGACTCAAAAAGAGCACTCTTCAAAAGAGTGCCCTCCACAAGATGAAAACAGCGGAGGCGATTATCTATCGCGTGAGAATCACTTCGTCTTCTAGCGACATCCCATCTAGAAGCACTTTACGTAAATAACCTACTCTGTTTTTGAATTCCCTTATATTGTAAGAGAATACATTAAAAATTACAATGTTAGATTTTTATTACTTATTTTATCTTGAAATGCGCTTTCAACTCCATCATTAAATCACGCGTCTCGGCTGCTTTTTCAAAATTCATTTCTTTAGCATAAGCTTTCATCAACATGGTTAAACGCTCCAGCTCTTCCTCTCTTTGCATCCGAGATAGTTGTTTGAAATCTAGTAAGACATTTTCTTGACGATCTTCTGCTTCCACATCGTGAGTGATACGAATTAAGTCGCGAATATCTTTTTTGATAGTCGTCGGTGTGATGCCATGCTCTTTATTATAAGCTGTTTGAATTTGGCGTCGTCTTTCTGTCTCATCAATCGCTTTTTGCATAGAATTAGTGATGCGGTCTGCATACATAATTACGCGACCGTTTTGGTTTCGAGCGGCTCGACCAATTGTTTGTACCAAGGCACGTTCTGACCTTAAAAAGCCTTCCTTGTCCGCATCTAAAATCGTCACCAGTGATACCTCAGGGACATCTAGTCCCTCTCTTAATAAGTTAATCCCGATTAAGACGTCAAAAACACCTAATCTGAGATCACGGATGATTTCCGTTCGCTCCAAAGTCACAATATCTGAATGCAGATATTTGACCTTAATATCCAATTCCCTTAGATAATCGGTTAAGTCTTCAGACATTTTTTTGGTTAAAGTCGTTACAAAGACACGTTCATTTCTTTCCACTCTTAAACTAATTTCGGAAACTAAATCATCAATTTGTCCCTTAATCGGTCGAACCTCTATAACAGGATCCAAAAGACCTGTTGGACGAATAATTTGTTCGACATATTCATGGTTGGTATGTTCTAATTCATAAGGGCCTGGTGTGGCTGAGATATAAATAATCTGATTAATATGGTCTTCAAACTCATTGAGTTTAAGTGGACGATTATCCACAGCTGAAGGTAGACGAAAGCCGTATTCAACCAACTGCTCCTTACGCGCCCGGTCACCATTATACATCCCACGAATCTGCGGCATGGTAATGTGGGATTCGTCAGCAACGATTAGAAAATCATCAGGAAAGAAATCTAATAGCGTATAAGGTGGCTCTCCTGGTGCACGCCCATCCAGATGGCGCGAATAGTTTTCAATGCCTGAACAATAGCCCATTTCCAATAACATTTCAATATCATAGTTAGTTCTTTGCTCTAGTCGCTGAGCTTCTAATAGTTTATTCTCAGAGCGTAAGACTTCTAATCTTTCCTCTAATTCTTGACGAATACTTTCAACTGCTCTTTGCGTTTGTTTTTGATTAGCTACGAAGTGGGTAGCCGGATAAATGGGATAGTGTTCGACATCCTTTTTGATTTCACCTGTTAAAACATCTACTTCACGGATACGGTCGATTTCATCACCGAAAAACTCAATCCGAATGACTTCTTTATCTCTTGAAGCTAAAAAGATTTCTAGGACATCGCCACGGGCTCTAAAGGTTCCACGTTGAAAATCAATATCATTGCGAACAAATTGCATGTCGACTAAACGAGCCATCACTTGGTCACGGGCAATTTCTTGACCTTGACGTAAAGAAAGTACATGCTCACGATACATGTCCGGATCAACCAAACCATAAATACACGATACTGAGGCGACTACTATCACATCGTCTCTTTCTAATAAAGAAGAAGAAGCCGAATGACGCAACTTATCAATTTCGTCATTGACACTGGATTCCTTTTCGATATAGGTATCAGAAGATGGCACATAGGCTTCTGGCTGATAATAATCATAGTAGGAGACAAAATATTCGACCGCATTATCAGGGAAAAATTCTAATAATTCGGAATATAATTGACCCGCTAGTGTTTTATTATGAGCTAGGACCAATGTTGGTTTATTGACTTCTTCAATTACCTTAGCCACCGTATATGTTTTACCCGTACCAGTAGCCCCAAGTAAAATCTGCTCTTTTTTCCCTGCTCTTAAACCAGCCGCTAACTCTTTAATTGCCTGGGGTTGGTCACCAGCTGGTTCATAAGGTGATACCACCCTAAATTTATTACTCTTCAAAAACTCGCCTCCATTTATGCTTTTGCTCTTAATAAATTACACAACTTTTGCTTGTCTCACAAGTTCAATGCTTATTAAATAATCTGACTTATTTTTATTGCAAGTTGACATTGTCTTCTGTATAATATTTCTTGTTGACTAAGTTTTCAGACTTAGACTAGATTTATTGAAAAGAGGTGACCATTCATGGCCAATACAGCATCAGCAAAAAAACGTACACGTCAAACTGAAAAAGTTTCTAGCCGTAAACGCACTCAAGTTTCTGCTTTAAGAACTGCAATGAAAAAAGTTCGCGTAGCAGTTGAAACGGGCGAAGGTGATGTTCAAGCATTATACCAAGCCGCAGTTAAAGCTATTGACTCTGCCGCAACTAAAGGCTTAATTCATCACAACAAAGCAGCACGTGATAAATCTCGTTTAGCTAAATTAATTGCATCTGCTAAATAATAATTGAGCTTCCATTGGGAGCTTTTTTGTTTTACTGATTAATCAGACCAAGCATCCTCGTTAATCCTTGCTTGATTAGGGGCCTAACAACAAGCCGATAAATCTTGTTACAGACCCTAATCGAAAGGTTTTAAGAAGGATGCTTTTTATGTTGAACTTCATTTTATAGATACTGATTAAGTAGTTCTTGTCGACTGTGCTTGCTTAAATAAGACACTGGAACATCTAATTGTGTTAAGGCTCCTGATTTTCCTTCACTAGCTAAACGGTAAACCGCTCTGGCATAGGCCAGCAGTAAATGGGCTTGATTAAATCGAGGGTGATTAAAACTTAAGCTCAAATCATAAGTAGTAAGCTCTTGATTGTCTGAAAGGGTCCGAATCAGCCGACCCGCTTTGGCTTCCTTTGAAAGCTTGGTCATCTGATCACTCGAAACAAAATTTATATTCCTTTCAACTTGAGAAAGATAATTAGGTAAGGCCTGTACTTGATCATGAATCCTGTCAGGATTCACTCCCTCTTCCAAAACTAGGTAAGCCACTCTTTCTTGATAGTCAGAAAAACGCAAATCAGCACCTTCCCCTTTTAAAATGGCTTGTATACTTTGAGGAGAGGCTTTGATATATACACTTGCTTGGGCTACTCCTTCTATGCCAGCAAGTGTTTCACTCATTTTTTGACTCCATTCATTTTCGATAAAACGATAATTAGTTGCTTGAGGCATCACAGCTTCTGCCAATAATTGATTGATTGTATAAATACCAGGATTCCACCCTACACCTATCACGGCTAATTTATGGTGAACCTGACTGATAGAATCGATCGATTTTAATAAAAGAGCTGGCTTAGCATAAAAATTATATGTATCCACTAAATTAAAATGAGCCGCATATTCCGTTAGATTATCAGGATTATCCTCAGTAGTACCCCTACAGACTAGCAAGACATCAATAGACTCTTTAAAGTTAAGTGCTTGTTCCATGGGATGAATAGGCAAAGACTGCAAGGCTTGTGGGAAGTCCTGCTTACTTTGCCGGCTAAAGATATGTTGGATAATTAAGTCTTGGTGTTGATCCATAACTTCCATAATAGCTTGACCCACTTGATCGAAACCTGCGATGGCTAAGCGAATTTTTTGCATAGGAACCTCCTTTAATTAAAGTTGCATGATTTTGGTCAGGATCAGATAGAAAGACGTATCCTTATTGCCTAAACCGGTTTTCATTTGGTAATCAGCTTGAATGAGTTGTAAATAAAGCTGACTAAGTTCTCCTATTTGCATGGGTCGACTGGCTTGAAGGGCTAATTTCACTCGATAAGGATGGACAGAGAGTGTTTGAGCTATTTCATCTTGCTTTATTCCTTGCATTTGTAAGAGTTTAACTTGTAAAAATAAGCGAAACTGCGAAACGATTAAGGCATGTAGTTGAATGGGATCGTGCTTCATTAATATTAAGTCTTGATAAATTTGAATCGAGCGATCAAGCTTGCGGGCTAGTATAGCATTGGTCAATTCAAAGACATCTGAAGCTAGGCTGCGTGTGACTAAAGAATTTACCACTTCCAGGGTAACCTTTTGACCACTTTGAGCAAATTGTTTCAACTTCTCCAATTCAGCCACTGCTTGACTCAATTGATAATCTACACGTTGTAACAAAGCCTTTTGGGCTTCTGTAGTCATCTCAAAATCAGCACTTTGAATATAACTTTGAATAAAGGACTGAACAGCCGCTTCTCCTAGAGGAGAAATATTAATATAAGTCGTCTCTTTCAGGAACGCCTTAGTTAATTTTCGCCTTTTATCCACTTGATCATGAGGGACGATAAAAAGAATACAAGTAGCGGGGTTAGGATCCTTCAAATAATCCAACAAGCGCTTTGTTTGACCATCAGTCATTTTTTGTTGAGCTTGGCTGTTTAGAAAATCTACTTGGTCCACTATAATGAGGCGTTGGTCGACAAAAAACGAATAACTTTCTGCTTCATCTAAAACAGTGTCAATGGATACTTCATTAGCATCAAAGCTAGAAAGGTCTAGTTCGCCGGCCAAATTTTCAATTTTTTGAGCCAGAGCTTGTCGAAAATTTTGTTGAAGATAGACTTCACTGCCTTGAAGACAGTAAACATTATCAATCTTACCCTGAACTAAAGCCTGTTTTGCCTTTTGAAAGTCCATAATGCCCCTCCTCATCCTCTCTCATTAGTGTACCAAATATTTTATGCTTTGTATGCTATAAAGCCTTTTAACTTGCAGGCACTTTCTTGTATAATAGGAATATCATTATAGTCGCAGAAAGGAATTTATTATGCAACCAATCATCGCAATTACTGGTAGTATTACACCCATTCAAAACGACCCTCGATATGCAGCCTTCGATGCTACTTACACCCCTCACTTTTTTGTAGAAGCTATTATTGAAGCGGGAGGGATTCCACTCGTTCTACCCATCAATAACCAATATCCAATTGAAGCCATTATTGACCGTATAGACGGTCTGATCCTAACTGGTGGACAAGATGTGGATCCACGTTTTTATCAAGAAGAACCTCATTTAAAATTAGGATCTTTAAATATCGACCGTGACCACCATGAATTAAAATTAATTAAACATTTTATGCAAGCTGGCAAGCCAATCCTTGGTATCTGTCGTGGTATGCAATTAATTAATGTTCTTCAAGGTGGGAACCTCTATCAAGACCTCAGCTTGTATCCAGAATGGGCTATTCAACACGTGCAAAAATCAGAATTAAACCGTATGACCCACCGGGTTAAAATTGATCCCAATTCACGTTTAAGTAATTGGATGGGAACTGGTGATTACGTCAACAGTCTTCACCATCAAGCCATTAAAGAGCTGGGTAAAGACTTAAAAGCCATTGCCTGGTCAGGTGACCATCTGGTTGAAGCCATTGAATCCACTGATCCAAATGTAGATATTTTAGCTGTCCAATGGCACCCTGAACTCACTTACAAGCATCAAGAAAGCAGTCGAGCTATCTTTAAAGATTTGGTAGAACGGGCTAAAAATAAGCAGTAATTTTTAATTAATCAAACAAAAACGAATCCTGCATAGGATTCGTTTCAGACTGTAGACAAAGTCCTCTAAATCACCAACCTATGGTGATTTAGAGGGCTTTTTGATATATAATAAAAAGAAAACGGGTGATTTCTATGATGTCCACTAATGCAGAAAGTAAAACGTTCGAAGCACGTCATCAGATGGCTTTTCATGCGCTCGAAGACCTTGTTCCAGAAGAAC
>NZ_JBNUPL010000032.1:0-10844 GCF_050409445.1 Facklamia sp. P13055 | reverse complement strand
TCTATCCTACAGAGTCAGCTCTTCATTACCGTGAAATGCTTCAAGACTTAAAACAGCAAGAGTTGCTGGCATAAATTGTTTCCCAACAGTTTCTATAGACTGACCTATAGCTTGCCATTTTTCTCCTGCAATTGCTATGTTTTGCAAGGTTTGACTGGTAGTAGCCCCTTGTCTTTCTAAAGATTTAAGTGCTTGTTCTGTTTCAATAATCTCTCTTTTAAGGGCATCGTATTGTTCTTGAGATATCTTACCTTCAGCAAGAACTTCTTCAGCCTGCTTTTGTGCCTCTTTTAGAGAATCTAGCTTTTTCTATGTTTCTTCTTAGGTTTATCTTAAAAGTTTATGCTTCTGCGAGATGAGGTCAGTATTGCCAGAGTCAAGCTTAAGGAGTTTATTGACATGACGAAGTTGAGACTAGGTATGTCTTATTTCAATATTTACTTATTTTAATGCAGCCTGTAATTTGGTCGTATCGCCACCGATTTCTACCGTTATTTTCTTTATTCTATTTGCCAATATATCATCTCTTTAATTTTAGGCATCAAAAAAGCACCTCCCTTTTTGATAGGTGCTTTATAAAATATCTTCGTAATTTCTTCTTGAATACAGAACACGGATTATTTCTACTAACTTTTCTCCATTATTTACTCGGTAGAAAATAAGATAGTTTTTTACGGGACAAATTCTTATATTCTCTTTATCTAAGTCTTCATCTCTATACCTTCTAAATCTTTCAGGCATTTCATCAAGCCCTCTTATAGACTCTTCTATTTTCTTTATTAACCTTAATGCGGATAAATCAGAATTCAAGTTTGCAGAAATATACTCATATATTTCAAGGATGTCTTTTTTGGCTCTAGATGATACTACAATAGTATATTGGCTCATAATTGATCGTAAATTGATTTAAAAGCCTCATCCACATTTTCATATTTCCCATCTTTTAAATCATTTATCCCTTCCATTAGCATCTTGTTTAATTCATCCCTTGAGATGTCAAAAATATCAACAAGTTTTGCATCCGGTAATTTTACATCAAAAGGTAAGCCTTTATTAAGAATAATCTGCCTATAAAACATATCCACTGCATTTGATGGAGGTATACCCAAGGTTTTCAGTATCTCCTCCGCCCTTTCTTTAATTTCCGGTTTCATCCTTATATTTAGGTTTGCTGACTTAGCCATAATTGACTCCTCCTTTTGCTTAATTATATCAAATACGTCAACACTATGTCTATACATTTAAAGTTTATCAAAGTCCTCCTGTGTAACTACTTGCTTATCTTTCCACTCATCGTTAGTTTTTTCTGTGTCCATATCAGTTATAAGTCCAATGGTGAGTATATCTAAATCAAAAACAGAAAGACCACGTTCCACTGCTCTTAATAAAAATAAGGGGGTGGTCATTGGTCTTACTTTTTTAGGTATTTTTTCCGTCTTAATATTTAATCCCCACAATTTTATTAGCTGGGGTAGGATTTGATAAATAGAAAAAGTAGAAAAATTATCTAACCATTCCTCTGGACTGTCTTCTACCGTCTTATCCCCATGTCTTGCCATGACATAGGCTATATTCTCAAAGAGTTCTAAAGAACCTATATCGATATTAGAGTTATTCGGATAAAGTCCATATAATTATATAAAAGATAAAAGGCCATGTAACAGTCTTTTTTACGGTACAATGTTTTTACTCCAAAACATATCCAAAAGGACTTTACATGACCCAAGTACATTTTACACTGCACAGCGAAGTGGTTCAAATTATTATTGATTATTCGGTAAAAGAGGAGGTATCTAAAAATAGTTTGACGACAGTATTTAATCAGTTAATGGAAAACCAACGAACAGAATATATTCAAGCCGATGAGTATGAACGTTTAAAAAGTCGTCAAAATCAAAAAACGGCTATTATGAGCGAGAGTTTACCACTTGTGTAGGAACACTTGATTTAAAAGGGTGTTAACAACTACAGACTGGAATTTCCTTTTAAAACTTCTTTTTCTTATAAAGTAAACTTCCCAAAAAACTTCCAAGCACTGAAATAACGCCATAGATTAAAGAATAAATACTTGCACTCTCATTATAAAAAATAAATAGGGTAGGAATAAATAGCAAGACAACAAGCATTGGAAAAATCCAGTTAAATGAGTGCTTCATTCCATAGATTAGCGATGATATAAAACATGTCATTGGGACAGCCAATAGTAAAACCAACATCCCACTTCCTGTATTTTTAATGAAAAATGGCAATAGATAAAAGGCAAAAGCTATTACGATCAAATATACCAGCATTTTTCTAACTTTTTCCATTTCCAACTCCTTCACAAATTCACATTTTTTTACTTCTTTACTTTATAAGAGCAATCTTATTCAATATTCACTCTAACAGCCCACCAACCAATCGTTTAATTTTAAAATAGAATGCTTGAAAACCGGTCACTCTCCTAATTATTGGCTATTATCATCATTATAACAAGACTCCTAGCCATCAGCTCATAAATAGAACACTATTTGATTATTCTGCAATTATTTTACCTATTCTACTTCAACAAAATACCAAATAATCCATTGATATTTCTTTATACAAAACAATTTAATACTACCCAAAACTTTGACAGTGATTAATTGTTTGAACTTAAAATGACTAAGAGATTGACTCAACTCTGTTAGCTCAACATTAATAATCTTAGACTAAGGATAGTCGTTTAGCTTAAATTTAATGCTTCTATGTCTTTTTTTAAATTATAGGATTATCCATATTAGCAACCATCTGAATGCACTAAACGATTTAACCGATCCCACCATAAAATATTCCCATAATATATACCAAAATCGTCAACCCTACAAAGACATATCTGCCCATTGGCTCAAACCATGGCCCCAGAGTCTTATTGTAGCCCAATTGTACTTGCTTTCTAGCAAAGTCCGGTCCACATACCCAATAAAACATAATTCCAGCCAACAAAGCGCCTAATGGAATCACATAGATACTCACAATATCCATCCAACTTTCTAAAATAGCGCCATTTTCAACAAATATTCCGATGGCTATCGCTATACTCGCTACGATTCCTACCGCTTTTGCTCTTGAAAAATGGAACTTTTCTTGAAGCGCTTCGATTGGAGCTTCAAATAAATTGATCAAGGAGCTAATCCCTGCAAACAGTACTGCAATAAAGAAAAGAATGGCAAATAAGTTACCGGCTGGCATTTGTTTAAAAATCGCTGGCATGGTGATAAAGATCAAAGGAGGGCCCGCGGTTGGGTCCATATTAAAAGCAAACACAGATGGAATAACAACGAGAGCAGCCAATATAGCTGCTATTAAATCACTTACTGCAATATAGGTCGCAGAAGTAACCACATCTTCCTTTTCACTTAAATAACTCCCATACACCAATGTTCCCGAACCAGCTAAGGACAAGGAGAAGAAAGCTTGGCCTAATGCATAGACCCATGTTTGTGGATTTTTTAGCGCTTCCCATTCAGGTTGAAACAAATAGGCATACCCTAGACTTGCTCCCGGTAAGAAGATCACGCGAATACTTAAAAGCAGGAACATTATAAAAAATCCGGGCATGAGCACTTTATTTATTCTTTCAATCCCCTTTGAAATGCCCACTCGCATAATCCCAAAAGTTAGGATGAGTGCAGCTAGATGCCAGCCAATACTTCCAAAATTCCCAGCAATCTTTTCAAAATAAGCGGAACTATCTGCCGCTTGAATCATCGAACCTGAGATTGCCCCAAAGGTGAACCTTAAAATCCAGCCAATGACAACCGAGTAGCCGATCGCGATCCCTAAAGACCCGATGGTGGGAATTAAGCCAAGCCATTCGCCATACGGCTTGCCTCTTTTAGCCATTGCCTTCTTAAAGGCAGCCAGAGGACCTGCTTTCATCGCTCTTCCCAACGCGATCTCACCAATTACTCCCGTAAAACCAATGACAATCACAAAAAGAATATAGGGGATTAAAAAAGCCGCTCCTCCAAATTGACCGACACGATAAGGGAATAACCATATATTTCCCATCCCTACCGCTGAACCCACTGATGCTAGAATAAAACCTAGCCTACTTTGAAAACCATCTCTTTCTCCTATTATTTTTTTGTCTTTCAATTTTTTCACTCCTCGTTTCCTTTGTTTAGAAATGCTACTAGCTAATCCTTTAACCCTATTTTTCAGCGGAAATGGAGCTCATATCAATATAAAGACACAAAAAGACACTGCGTCATCAATTTTAAATTGATCTATGCAGTGTCTTTTAAACAACTAGCTATTAAAAATCACACTGGCATAGGCTCCATTTATACATGAAAAATAAAGTGAGCCTAGCCTTCTTACTTCAGAAGTTAGACCACTCAACTATGCCAAGCCTGCCATGAATGAATGGTGAATTTCATTTGTGTGATTTCCTTTCTCTTTTTTTATTTATTTAATTATCTAATAGGCTTGACAGAAAGTCAAATGAGAAATTATTTTACCCAGCTGATCTCTTAGGTAAAGAAAATCAATAATTGAAAATGGAGAATGCTCCTTTAAACCAATCAGCGCCGAACGTGAGGGAACTGAAAGTCATTCAGCAGCATCTTCATCAATAAAAAACAACAATCTACCCTTCAAAAGATAAAGGTCTATAGTAAAAACCCTTGGATAGATGCTGATTCCAATAGATAAGCTTTACTACCAAAAAAAATGGAAGAAACACTCTGCTTCTTCCATTTTTATTATTTACTCAATAATTGGATCATTTCTTCATACTCTGGGTACTGTTCGATCAGTTCATGGTAACGAAACAACTCAAAATCCTCAAACTCAAATCCTGGTGAAACCATACACGATACGAGCGAAAACCCATCTTCAACGGTTGAGCCAAAGATTGTCCCTTTAGGAACACGATATTGTAGTACTTGACCTTGCGCAACAGCTAGTCCTAAAGTAACATTTGTATAATCGCCATCTGGAGAAATCATATGCACGGTCAATGGCTGTCCGTAATGATAGTACCATATTTCATCAGCAGTTAAACGATGAAAATGTGAGGGGTTTTCTTTTTCCAATAGAAAATAGATACTAGTGAACAGAGAACGTTCTTTCCCATTTATTTTTAGTTTGTCTTGTGATCTTTCAACTTCGCAATAATAGCCACCTTCCGGATGAGCTTCCATATCCAAAGCTTTTATCCATTCTTCCATTGATTGATTCATAATAATCTCCTAACATTTTATACTATTTTAGCATAGGGAGTGTAAAGGTCTAAAATTCTTATTCACTTTAAGCAGCCTTGTAATTAGTAAACTTTCTCGATTTTGCTAGCATCTTACCGGATTACTTAATCTCATTCGCATAAACGACCCGATACAAAGCTTCTTTAACCTTATTGAATTGCTCTTGATCCATTGCTTCTGGATAAGTCATCAATAAAAGCGGAATCGCATTTTTCCCTTCTTCTAATGGAGGTTGCGTGTAGTCATAAGCATTCAACTTAAAATCTAAACGCTGATAAAAACTTATTCTTCGTTTAGTGATATTGTCTTCAGGCTTTTCTACCTCTAAGACTATTTTTTTATCAGCTTCATTTAAGAAAGTATTCAAAAATTTACTGCCATAATTTCTACCTCGGAAACTGTCATCTATGGCAAAATGTTCAATAAATACATATTCTCCAATGTCCCAAAAAGATATAAAACCTACTACTCTACCGTCATCTTCTAAGGCTTTCATTTGATAATTAGGATTTTTCAATATTTCTAATTGTAAGTTTAAACTTCTTTTTTCATCTTCAGGAAAAGAGCTTTCATAGATATTCCAGATTGCAGTAAAATTTTCCACTATAAATCCTCCGTCAATTTCGTAACTATTTTTTTCGTATTATTACAAGCATAGCAAAGTTTACAAAACTTTTCATAGGCTATCAAACCATAAAACAAATTCTTCCTTAAATAAAAATAGTGATTTCCATAAGCTAAATCTTTAGGCAATCTTCTAGAAGTTAAAAAACTTTGTCATAGCTATTAGTTTATACTTTACTTAGTCAACATCTATTTTAAGTTAGCAAATAAAACACTGTCCTGATCGAGCTGTTTTAGTCTTAGGTTCCACTCATGAAGAGCTATAGTTTTTTTAGTGAGCCCATTCAATGCTAGGTCTTTATACTTCCTTAAAAGGCTACTTGCATTTAATTTATTGCTATTAAAATAATCAGCTACTCTAATATAACCCCCAAAAGTGAGTTTGATAGCTCTATCTTTGGGGGCATCTCTCCTATAAAGATCTTTATATTATTAATTTTATCGATTTCTTATACTAGTTTCTGTTTAAACAAAACTTAAAGTATGCTGAACATTTACTTGCTAGTCAACTGCTTATTGCTAGCTAAAAAACATCTCATTTCATAATCTTTTTGATCCATTTTATACTTGTCTTATAAGGTGGATAACGGAAAGGAAGATCAAGCCAATTACTTTTTTTCAAGATGCTTTTACTATGAGAAAAGGTGTCAATGCTGTTTTTGCCATTATAGCTGCCCATTCCGCTTTCTCCCACTCCACCAAAGCCCATATAAGGAGTCGCTAGGTGGGTTACTGTCTCATTTATTGCTCCCCCTCCGAAGGAAACCTCCGTTAAAACCTTTCGCTCAATATCTTTCTCTTTTGTAAATAAATACAAAGCTAAAGGCTTTGGACGTGCCTTAATATGATCCATCGCTTCATCTATAGTCTTATAGGTGATTATGGGTAATATCGGACCAAATATCTCTTCTTGCATAATTGGATCTTTCCAAGAAACATCCTCCATTAATGTGATATTTATTTGGTGTGTTTCATCATTTTTTTGACCCCCGTAAATCACTTTGCCTGTCTCTAGCAGATTAAGTAATCGCTGATAATGCCTATCACTGATTATTTTGGGATATTCAGGATTGGTTTCTGCGTGCTTGCCAAAAAAACCTTCCAGAGTCTTCATTAATTCCTCTGTTAGTTTTTCTTTCACATCTTCTTGAACAAGTAAATAATCTGGAGCCACACAGGTTTGTCCTGCATTTAAAGCTTTGCCCCAAGCAATTCGCTTAGCAGCTATTTTTATATCGGCTGATTTGTCAACAATGGCTGGACTTTTCCCACCTAATTCTAAGACGACTGGCGTCAAATGCTGAGCTGCTTTTTCCATTACAATTTTCCCCACCTGTTTGCTTCCTGTGAAAAAAATTAAGTCAAAATCTTTACTTAACAAAGACTGATTAACTTCAACAGCCCCTTCCACCACCGTCACATAAGCCGGATCAAAGGTATCTGCGATCATTTTTTTAATAATAGCAGACGTAGCCGGTGCAAATTCAGAGGGTTTGATAACAGCAGTATTTCCGGCCGCTAAGGCACCAACAAGTGGCGATAAAGTCAGCAAAAATGGATAATTCCAAGGGGCAATAATCAACACCTGCCCATAAGGCTCTTTATAGACACGACTGACTGATGGAAACTGAGAGATTGGTGTTCGTACACGCTTAGGTTTGAGTAATCTCTTCATGTTTTTTAACATATAAGTGATCTCTTCTAAAACCAATCCAATCTCACTAACATAGCCTTCAAATCCTGCTTTATTTAAATCACTTCTTAAGGCTTCTAATATTTCAAGCTCATAGTCTTCAATCGCTTGATACAATTTTTTCAGCTTAGCAATTCGAAAATCAATTGCTTTGGTCTCTCCACTTGCAAAATATTCTTTTTGTTTTTCTAATACACCACTTGTCTCTTCCATTTTTATCATGCTCCTTCTTAATAAGCTGCTTCTAAAATATCCATAATCCGTTCAGTAGTAACTTGCACTGGGTTCACAATTGTAGCCCCATCATTCATGGCTGTCTTGGCAATCTGTTTAAAATCCTCTTTTTTAACATCGACATCTCGCAAACGGGTCGGTAAACCCGCTATTTTATGCAATTCATTAAGTAAATCTCTGATAGCATTTATTGTACGAGCGGCTCTTTGATCTTTGGGTGTCTGGCTGTATACTTCTGGTCCAGAGAAAGCCAATAAAATTCTAGCATACTCCTCTTTACAAGATTGTGAATGCTTTAAATTCATTTCCATAGCATATGGAAGTAAAATCGCCATCGCATCTCCATGGGCAATTTTACTGATTGATCCACAAGCGTGGCCTATCGCATGAACAATGCCTACCATTGAGTTAGAAAAGGATATACCTGCCATTAAGGACGCATTCGCCATGGCTATGCGAGCTTCTTTATTTTTACCATTTTGGACCGCTTCTTTAAGGTGCTTCCCAATTAATTCTATGGCAGCTAAGGAATAAGCAGAGCTAAGTGGATTTTTTTGACAACCCGTTAAGGCCTCAATACTGTGTGTTAAGGCATCGATTCCAGTTGATGCAGTTATTTTCGCTGGAAGTGACGCTGTCATTCGATAATCTAAAACAGCCACATCTGGTAAAAGACTGTATGAAATAAACTCCAACTTTACCTTACGGCTCGTGTCCGCAATCACTGAGACTAAGGTTGCCTCCGAGCCTGTGCCTGCAGTACTTGGCACGACTATCAAAGGATTTAACTTACCACCGACTAGCTCTAACCCCATGAGTTCATTTAAGTCTTTGACTTTTTTAGAAACTAAAACATTTACTCCTTTAGCAGTATCAATAACTGATCCACCGCCAATAGCGATGATACTATCACATTGATGTGTTTGATAGACGTCACTGATTTCCTGGACCACATTTAATGATGAGTCTTGTGGAATCTCTTTGAAGATAGCAGCGATTTCAATATTGGCATCTTCTAAAGCCTCTGTAATAATTTGCACTTGTCCATGCTTTATCAATGACTCATCTGTTAAAATCAAAGGCCTCTGGGCCTCTAAATTCAATAATTCAAATGGGATGTTTTCTAAAGCGCCTTTGCCAGATAAAATCTTGACTGAATTCATAAATTCATAATATTCTGGTATTTTCATACTAATCCTCCTTAAAACACTAAATGAAAGTAGGCTTTGCCTTTGCTGGCTGAAAGCACTGGTTGTTCTTTTAAAATATTTTTGCTAATAAAATTTGGGAAAAGATAAGCTTCTACATAATATAAAATTCGAACGAGAGGCATAGCTTTTAGGAAATCACCTTTAACAATAAAACGATGTTGAGCATAGCCCTGGTGCAGACCTATTTGACCAAGAATTAACATTTGTGCAGCCCGATAACTTTTAAAAATAATCGACAGATCAGCTGGGGCATCCACATGCTTTCCTAAATAATTAAAGCCATCATTTCTTTTTTCAAAGAATACTTTTGTACTAGTGTTTAAAACTGTCAATTCAAACAAGAATCCATCCGCATAGTGTCCTAACTCTTTCTGAATTGCAGGCTCTACTTTAGCAGCAGCTATTAATCCTCTTACTAAAAATTTTAAACCAATTTCTACCATTAATTTTTTCATAACATGCAACCGCCTTTTATAAATTTTGCTTAATTAAATAAGCAATTTAACAATCTGATTCACAGGTATTTCTTCCGTAGCAAATTTCTGTTGAATAATTAAGCCATCTAACAAAGCTAAAATAAGATAAGAGAGGGCGTGATAATCTCTTCCCTGTCGCTTTAATCCTTTTATTAAACTTTTTCGAATGGTCTCTCGCCAGGACTGATAGCGTGTTTCAAACTTTTTAGCCAAGGATTGATTATTAGTAATCGCATCGCTTAAAAGATAAAGATGTAAGGAGCCTCTAGTATCCGCATAGATAATTTTATTAAATAAAGTCTTCAATATTTCTTCTGCATCAATCTCCTCATCAGACTCTTCAATGAATAAAAGTAAGTCTTCTGTTATCATTTCTAAATTTTTTTCTGCCAATTCATAAATGATCGCTTGTTTGGCAGGATAATAATAATAAAGCGTTCCTTTACTAATACCCGCTGCTTCAGCAATTTTACGCAAAGTTGTTTCTTCAATGCCTAATTCACTAATTAAAACTGATGCAATCTCAAGTATATAAGATCGCATATCTTGATTAGAGTTCCCATCACTAATAGATATTTTTGTCATTTATCCACCCATTTCCCGTTCGGTCGACTGACCGATTAATTAGTTTAAGTTTAATTCAACCAGCTTTTAGTGTCAAATATGCTTATTTTAAAGCTACTATGATTAAGAAAAAAGAAGTTATTAAAAGGGAGAGATCCCACAATATAATAACCTTCTAATATAGATAATTACGCTTTTCTTCAGAGCGTAAAATATTTTGTGTAAGCTCCGAATCTTTGTAGAAAAGAGACCTCTCTTATGTAAGATTGTAAAATCAAATAAGCAATCACACAGGAGGTCCCTTATGGAAGTCGTTAGCACAAAATTATTCACAGCACTAGCAGAAGATAAATCTGTTCAAGACCTATTTCGTCAAAACTTAGAAGAAGCGATTAACTTATTACCTGTATGCGAAAGGACAGTCTTTCTTAATTACGAAAAATCGGAAGTCAAAGGCTGCAATGGTTAAGGAACAATCTCCATGAGAGATCTTTAGAAAAGTATCTATATACCTATGTTTCAAAATTAAATACGAAGTTTTCTTCTAGAATCCATAAGGGATTTGGTCAAGCACAGTAGGAACTAAGTAAAATGCTAGATGAAATACAAGGAAAAGGTCAAAGCAAAAAAATTCATCCCCTATAGGGGATGACGTATAATGCCTATAATATTATCTAGTTAGAAGTTTTTTACTTAATCTTACATTAGCTTACACAATTTATTTGACACTGCCCTATATTCACTACCATACAAAAAAGAGGTTCTATAATTTATAGGGTTGATGGCCGAAGGCCTCAACTCTATTTTTTACTTT
>NZ_JBNUPL010000031.1:0-10956 GCF_050409445.1 Facklamia sp. P13055 | reverse complement strand
TAACATGCTTGCCTGTCACGCAGGAGATCGCGGGTTCAAATCCCGTCCGGACCGTTTCTAGGCTTGATAGCTCAGTTGGTAGAGCACTTGATTGAAGCTCAAGGTGTCGGCGGTTCGATTCCGTCTCAAGCCATTGCTGGAGGGGTAGCGAAGTGGCTAAACGCGGCGGACTGTAAATCCGCTCCTTCGGGTTCGGCAGTTCGAATCTGCCCCCCTCCATTTTAATAGGGATTGCTAACCATTTTCCTTTTTAGGGACTTAGTTTAACGGTAGAACAACGGTCTCCAAAACCGTCAGTGTGGGTTCGATTCCTACAGTCCCTGTTAAAAGTATGATGGCGATTGTGGCGAAGTGGTTAACGCATCGGTTTGTGGATCCGACATTCGTGGGTTCGATTCCCATCAGTCGCCTATTTATATTTTATTATTGGGGTATAGCCAAGCGGTAAGGCATCGGACTTTGACTCCGTGATTCGTTGGTTCGAATCCAGCTACCCCAGTTTCATGGCGGTATAGCCAAGTGGTAAGGCACGGGTCTGCAAAACCTTGATCGCCGGTTCAAATCCGACTACCGCCTTATATCTATTACGGCGGTGTGGCGGAATTGGCAGACGCGCTGGACTCAAAATCCAGTGCCGGTTACACGGCGTGTCGGTTCGACCCCGACCACCGCTATTTATTTTAAACTCTTTCCTGGATAGGAAGGTTTTTTTATTGTTTTATTTTCATTGGTAAAGTATAATTTTCTTATAAATTCGAAAGGAGTGGTACAAGATGAATTTAGAATATAAAAATTTAGGTTCTAATCTAAAAACTCTTCAATGGTTTTTTGCTAGGGTTATTTGTTTTTACGTACCACCCTATCATTAGTCATTTTCTATATTTTTAAGGATCTAAGTTAATCTTAGATTCTTTTTTATTTTAATTATATTTTAAAAATTATAGAATTTATTTTGTCTTTCTAAATTCATCATATTTACGAAAACAGATAGCTTTATGTAGCATAAAAGGATAATTTAGATAGGAGACTAATTGATGATAAACAAAGATTATGGTATTAATTCTTACATTTCTAGATATAATTTAAATAATGATTTAAATATCTATCGCATCACAAGTCGTAATAATGCATTTCTAACGCTTCATAATAAAAAAGACGAATTAATTTCGGTTCGAGTAAATTTAAAAAATAGTGATTTTGTTGTAGGTGATTATGTTTTAGTTGAAAAGAATGCGGGAGAACATCAAATATCCACGTTTCTCAAAAGAGATAGCTTGATTACTAAAGCTCAAAGCACATCACAAAAAAGTTTGGCATATAATGCTAAAGAACAATTAATAGCTGCAAATGTTGACCAAATATTTATTCTTATTGCAGCTGATCAGAGGTTTTCTTTGGGAAAATTCGAACGCTATGTCTCTACCTTTTCTAATATGGCTAAGGATATTCAAATTATTATTTCAAAATCAGACTATCAAGTAGAAGCTTCAACTATTGAAAATACTATTTTAAAGGTTTATCCTAAAATGAAAATTAATCAATTATCAATTCATGATCCTTTATCGTATCAAAAAGTAATGAATCTTCTCAAAAAAGGTAAAACTTCTATTCTAATTGGATCATCAGGGGTAGGAAAGTCTACTTTAATAAACACTATTTTACAAAAAGAAGAACTGTCAACTCAAAACGTTAGAAATGATGGTAAAGGCAAGCATACAACCACCTCTTCCTCTATGTATTTCCTTAAAAAAACCTCTTCTTATATTATTGATACACCAGGCTTTAAAACTATTTCATCCCATAGAGATGCAGATGAAACGCTTCTTTTTCAAAGTATATATGACCTTTCGCTTAAATGTAAGTTTAATGATTGTTCGCACGTGAATGAGCCTGGATGTGCTATTCAACTAGCCATCAAAAAAGGGAATTTATCTAAAGAGTTGTACAATCGTTATTTAAAATATAAAGATAAAAAGAAACGGTATAAGGAATTGATCAGCCAAAAAAACAAAAAAAAGAAACCACATCATCGAATGAAAGTAATCACTAAGTCAGGAATTCTTAACGACATTGATTAATCTCACCTAATCAATAGTTATAAGGTAGTTTATAGGGCAACGTTAAGGTATAATAGATAGGTCGATAATTTTATGTTATTTCAAAGAGGTGATCTGTTTGATTAGTACAGTAGAAAGTTATTTTGAAAAAGAAGATATTTTGGTTCCTAAGAAATATCTTCAAATTAATGAAGAGTATTTAAATAAACAAGTTGATCAAAAAGTGGAGGAACTAACCAATCTAAATTATCCAAATAATAAAAATTTGTCAGATGAAGTGATATTCAATCTAAATCTTCCGAATATCTATAGTTATCAAGACTTGAGAAGCTTTTTTTATAATGATTTGAAGCATCGTGTGGCTGAGTTCTTTTTTTATGATCAACTACTGCCTTACTTATTCACTTTTTTCGCTGAAACCAGTCAAACCATCATTAATCAAAGTGAGCTGTTGCTTTTTCAAAATGAGTATCTAAAAAGAGTAGAAACGATAGCTAAAGTAAAGAATATCTCTTTTTCTGATTATGTACAAATTCACCTTCGATTGGCTGGTAATCCTTATGAGCGAATTAAAGAGAGAGCTTTTGAGGAATTTGTTTTTAGGTTAATTGCCAATCAAAGATATGAGAAAAATGAGTATGCTAATTTACAAGATGAGTACGAAGCATTTATTTCCGACCGCTCATTATCTCTTAATGTTGATCCCTTTGATTTGAAAGAGGAATTAAGCCTATCTACTTTTGAACAAGATTACCCGACCATTTACTTTACTCAAGAACTGTTAGATTATTTTATACCTAAAATTATTAGTTAAGATTGGGTTCTTAAAATCCTATTGATATATTTACCAATAACATCAGGTGAAGGAGCGAACAAATTTGAATGATAGTTATCAAAAACAATTGCTTTCTTTTTTAATTACTGCGACTCTTTTTTCAACACTTTATTTCACTTTTGTTTCTTCCTCTAATCGTTATATTATTGAAAACTTTTTCAAAAAGCCGATTGATAGCAGCATTAACCTTGAGGAAGTAGATCTTAATTTAAGAAAAGATCCAATCTTACAAACCAACGCTAAATCTGAAAAAGTCTCACTCTCGTCTGAATTAAACGATCACTATATGCCAAGATTTTATAATCGACCTCAACTTATTAAGCCGACTTTAAAATCGTCTATTAATCGCAAACCAGTTGTTGAAGAAATTGGAGTGGCGGAACTTGTATGGAAAAGAGATGGATTGAAAAAGATACTTTATCAAGGTGGTTCGCCCTTCACCGGATGGTTTCAAGAAGATAAAACTAAAGGTTATTATCAAGATGGTTTAAAAGAAAATCTGAACAACAGTGAATTATTAGCTAAACAAGTTGAGGATCTTTTTGCTGTTAATAAATATCCTTTCTACATGACTCCTCATAAAAAAAGAGAGCATTTCACTCTGAAAACAATGGAGTACAGCATCCTTATTAAGTCTCCTGATTTAAAAATTTACTCAAATCCGCCTGGTTTAGCCAGTTCACGTTATTTACTAAATACTCAAGGAATGATAGACAGTCCAATGGAAGTAGGACAAGAACTCACTAATCAATACGGAACCTGGTTACATGTTTATTTTGGCTATGATGAGCTTGGTTGGATTAGAAAAGATTCTTCATATAATGATTACGTTTTAACCTATTATAGTGAAAGAGAGCTTTTAGATGAAATAGAAGCTATATTAGAGACTTATTTGGGATATATTAGTGCAACGGCAGGAGCTTCTTTTGTTAATAGTGAGCATCTTACCCAGGTTTCAGTAAATAACCAAATATTTTTCCCAGCCTCTACTCAAAAAATTTATGTTTTAGGTAAAATTTATGAGCTTTATAAAACTGGTGAGTTGTCACCCAATTCTATGGTTATTTTATCTGATGAAAACCGCGTCCCAGGTGCTGGAGTTATTCAAGGAGACCCTAGTGGGTCGCAATACACTGTGGATTACTTAGTAGATTTGATTCCTTTATATTCTGATAACACAGCTGCTAATATGTTAATTGAAGTAGCTGGCGAAGGTGAATGGATTACACCTTATGTCCATAAATTTGGTCTAAAAGATACCTTTGTTGATGGAAAATATTATCATGGATCAACCAACCGCAGATTTCAGACATCGCCTGGGGATGCTGCTATGTATTTCGCTTTAATGGCACGTAATGAACTGAATGGCGAACCTTGGGATGGTCAATTAATTCAAAAATTAATGACAAATCCATGGCGATATCTTTCTGCATTTATACCATACGTTACCACATGGAATAAAACAGGATTAGGATCGACAGAACAAAATGATGTCGCAGCTTTTCAAACGGATTATGGAACCTACACACTAGCTGTGTATACAGAAAATCCTTATAATTACGATGCTGTTCCTGATCAAATGGGAATATTATCTAAAGCTGTTTTTGATGTCTATGTTAGTAATCGTTCGCTCTTATGGCAAAAAGTAACAAATCCCCAAGCTTATTTAGAGGAAAAAGAGCAAGAAATGTTGAGGCAATCCACAGAAATGATGTTAGATGAAAACAATTATAATTAAAAAATAAAAGGGGCTGGGACAAAAGCCTTGAACAATTAAAGAAAGTCCGGTCAACGATCCATTTGTTAATCGGACTTTTTCTTTAACAATAAAAAAATAGAAAGCGTTTCCTGCTATAATAGTAGTAATCACAAAACCATTTAGGAGGGGCTTTCTATCTAGTAACAGTACACTATGAATCACACTTACTTGCCACTGGAAATGGATTGTTTATTCCCTGAAAATCATAGTGTTTAGGCGAATTCATGAGGTAGTCGAACAGATTCAATCTGAGATTCAGCAGCTCTTAAGTGAAGAAATTGAAACGCTTAACCGAGCGATTGAAACGCAAACTGTTGCCGGAGCGGATGAACGCAAAAAGAAGCGCTGTCGTCTCAAAAAGTATCACCAAAAAATTGCTGAGGATTTTATTCCTTGTAAAGAAAAACACACCACTTATCAAGCGACATCCAACGGTCGCAATAGCTTTTCTAAGACCGATGTCGAGCGAATATTTATGGCCAATAATCTACGTAAATACCCAAAGCAGCGAGCCTAGATTGGAAAGTCACTTTCCAATCTAGGCTCGCTGTAAATTTTGAGGGGGCTGAGCAGCCCTTTTGTCCCAGCCCCTTTTATTTTAGTAAGAATGCTTTCAGTTTAGCTGTTTTCGTAAGTTTCTAAGACGAGCTTGGCTGTATCGCTAGAAAGGGAATAATATATTTTAGTTCCATCACGGTCCGCAGAGACAATTTTTGCTTCACGTAATTTACTAATGTGTTGAGAGACGGTAGATTGAGTTAATTCTAAATCTTGTTGAATTTTGCTGACATTCATAACACCGTTATTTTTTAATAGCAATGCGATTGAAAAACGAATAGGGTGTGATAAAAGTTTTAGTACATTAACATATCTAGCCATTTTTTTTGATTTCATTCCGTATGTTTGCATCTTTTCCCTCCATTTCTATCTATTTTTATGCCTAGTCAGATTGTATCACATATTTTACTTTTAAAGTAAGAATTTTTTGTGTTTTTTATATTACATTTAATTTTGCTTAAAATTTTTACTGATTATTAAATGGTGAAAATAGTAGATACTTATAATATTTTAGCTAGCAAGATAAGGATACCATTTTAAGTTGTAATAAGCAAAGGTTGTTTGAAAGTAGTGTATAAATGGTTTTTAGAATAGGTTTAAATTATAAAAATATGTAATTGTTTTATTTTTTAAACAATAAAGATCCTTCATATTAGTATGATAGTACTATTAAATAATCCTTAAACAATAAAATAAGCCAACGTATATGTTATTTTATTTATAACATAATTTTATAAAAGGCTTGAAGTGTATCTTGCTTGATTGATTGTAATATCACTGTAACCTATATTGCTATCTTTAATCGGTTTGCTTAATCATAGGTAACAAGTGCTAAAAAAACGTGCACTTATTAATAAACTTGTTTAAGATATCTTATATATTAATTTTAATAATAATTCACCAACAAGGTGATCATGTTAAGGAGTATTTATGAAAAAATCAATAATAAGTTTAGTTATCTCGTCACTATTGTTGCAAGTCGTAACTGTTCAACCAACTATCTTAGCTCAGGACGATAATTATCAAGGAAGTCTTGCGATGGTTTGGAAGCAGAGAACAGTTAATGAGATACGTCGTGTAATCAATCTAATGACTGAAAAACAAGATGGTGTCTATGTGATTCAATGGGGCGACACTTTAAGTAGTATTTCTGGAGCAACTGGTATATCGGTCAATGATTTGGCTCAAATCAACCAAATAGCTAATCCAGATTTAATCATAGCTGGAGCAGAGTTGCGTTTTAACTCAGATTCTGGGACGATCTCATATAGTCAAGGAGATGAAGAAGTAACAGTTACAGCTTATGAGACTGAAAGCAGTTCAATTAATACAAAGGCTCAAACAGAAGAGAGTCTCTTAGTAATTGAGGCAGCTGAAGACTTTGAAGAAGTTCAAGAAGAATTACCTACTTTTGAGGAAGCTATGCCTAATGAAGTTGTCGAAACAACTCGGGAAATTAGTGAAGAAATTCTTCCAGTTGTTGAAATGACTACCACGAGCAATGAAGTTATCGAGGAACAGCTGACTACTGAAGACTTTGAAACAACAGCCACTACAATTAAGTCTACTGATTTTAATACTGATTTAATTGAAACTAGCGTTTCAGATATTACAACTAGCATTACTACCAGTATTGAAACGACTAGTTATGTTGAATCTACCTATGAAGAAATAACTTTTGAAACGAATGAAGAAAGAGTTGAAACAACGCTTGTAGATAATAGCAGTACGGACCCTTATGCAGCGTTTGAAAGAATAGTTGCTGAGAAAGGTGTTTCTGATGTTGAGCAAGGTTATTGGAAGGCTATTATTAATCGTGAGTCCGGGTGGAATACATTTGCTAAAAATATGTCTTCTGGAGCATATGGATTACCACAAGCTTTACCAGGTAATAAAATGGCTTCTCATGGTGAAGATTGGCAAAGCAACCCTTATACTCAATTATCATGGATGTATGACTATATGGTAAGTCGTTACGGATCGATTTCTGGAGCTTGGTCACATTCTCAATCAAAAGGGTGGTATTAATAATTAAAGAGCTGAGATCTAATGATCTCAGCTCTTTAGGTGTTCAGAATGAAGTTAAAATATAGCTTATTTTGATAAAAAAGTTAAGTAGAACTTTAGGTCCAATATATGGTACGATAAAATCTTGATAGTGAAGATAAAAACTATTAAGAGAGGAAGAGTTGATGAGTCAAACAAAGATTGAATTCTTGGGTGGAATTGGCACAATTGGGGGAAATATTATTAGCCTTCAAAAAGATAATCATCAAGTGATTATGGATTTTGGAGCATTTGTAGGAGCCGATATTAAACAATTGCTAGATCGATCATTAACTGAACAATTCCTTTAAGATAACTTATTGCCTAAGGTAGAAGGATTTTATTCTCAAAGCCAGTTAAATTCAAATTCGTTAACTGCTTATGAGGTGAGCTCATCGAATACTGCCATTTGCTTGTCTCACTCGCACCTTGATCATCTAGGTTCCTTAGGACAAATAAACGAACAAATTCCTGTATACACATCAGAGAAGTCATTAAACTTTTATGAAAACTTAGTAAAAATTCCTTTTTACCTAAATATGATGTTAATTGGCAAAGTGTTCCTCATCAAACAAGTATTCATCATGGGCCATTCAAGATAACTTTTAAAGAGAGTGACCATGATACAGAAGGTGCGAGTGCTATTTTATTGCAACGAATGATTTGAAAATTGTTTATTCAGGAGACTTAAGACTAAATGGTTATAACCCTGAAAAAGTGCTCAAGTGGGTAGAAGAAGCCCATCCTTTTGAACCAGACCTACTATTAATTGAAGGCACCTCTTTGTCTAATTTTGGAGATGACCTCGCACCTCACTTAGCTGTTGAGGGAAAAATCATAATCTAGCTTGTTCAAATGAGCGGCAGTTATTAAAAGAGAGAGACCACTTATTGGGTAAAAAACAAGCAGGCATCATAACCATTAATTTATATCCACAAAATATACAACGCTTGATAAGATTGAATGAAATAGCTAAAAATCATCAACGGAGATTTGTCGTAGATAAAGCGTATTACCAATTGCTTAAACAACATATATCAAGCAAAATCGATAATATTTTTTGTTTAGATGAGGATGAAGAAGAAAGTAGTCTTTTGGTAAGTGCTGAAGAATTGAAGGCTTCGCCGAATGACTATTTATTATTAATTGATTATGAACGTCATCAAATTCTTTATCAATTACCAGCTGGAATATATTTACATTCAAACGGAGTTCCTTTAGGAGTCTTTATGGCTGGTTATGAGGAGTTTTTAACCAATATGGTTGAATACGGCCGGGATTTCTATCAGGCTGGGGTCTCAGGTCATGCCTCTCAAGCAGATTTATTGATGATTGGTTATACGATTCAATCAAAAGTTGTTATTCCATAGCATACATTTAAACCAAAGGCTTTTGGTCAAGAGTTAGAAACAAAAGGTCTAATTGTTTTCTATCCTCAGTATGGCCAAATATATACGATAGACAAGATATTGGAGGGGAACAATGCTTAAAATCCGCTTTTTAATAACGAGTGATACACATGGTCAATGGCACCATCATCCTGATCAGACTGAGTATTCCTTAAAGAACACTGCAGCTTTAATTGATCAATTAAAACAAGATTCGATTAAGACATTGCAATTTGATTTAGGCGATTTTATTCAAGGATCGCCTATGACGAGCTATACCAGTCAAGTGACAAAGAGTGCGGCTCCTTATGCTCGAATGATGAATGATTTGGACTATGATTATCAAATTGTTGGTAACCATGAATTTAATCACGGAATGGCCTATCAAGACACTGCATTAGACTTAATAAATGCACAAATATTATGTAGCAATATTGTGGATCGAAAAACCAAAAAGCCCTATAAGGGAAAAGCCTATGATGTCATCAACATTGAAGATTATAAAATCGGAATTATTGGTGTAACCACCCACTATATACCACACTGGGAGTTGCCAGAAAATTATGAAGGCTTAGAATTTTTAGATGCTTTTGAAACGGTTAAAGAGTATGCTCAATTTTTAAAACCTCAAGTGGATTTATTAGTTGTTGCTTATCATGGAGGTTTTGAAGCTGACCTATCTTCGGGAGAGGCCTTAGAGGCTCAAACTGGAGAAAATCAAGGATATAAGATGATCAGTGAGATTCCTGAAATAGATCTTTTATTAACGGGTCATCAACATCGTCAGATTTGTCAGCCCTTTAAGGATTCCTTTGTCATTCAACCAGGCTATGGTGGTGAAAAGGTGGGTGAAGTTATCGTGAGTTTAGATAAAAAAGCTTCCCCAGCAATTGAAGGGGCTTTACACTCTTTTACAACTAGCGCAGCAATTGAAAATATTCGTCCATTAGAACCTGAATATAGCCAGAGCCTTAACTGGCTTGATGAGGTCTTAGGGAATGCTCCCATGGAGATGCCCACTCGAAATCTTCATCAAGCAAGAGTGAAAGGCCATCCTTTTGCTGAGTTTTTAACGAGAACGATGTTGAATGAAACAGGGGCAGACTTCGCAGGTATATCCTTGCTCAACGATCACTTTGTAGATTTTCAAGGTGAAGTTAGGCGAGGAGAACTATTGAATATTTATCCTTATTATAATCAAATTGCTGTTAGCCAAGTAAGTGGTCAGGATATAATTGAAGCGATGGAGCATAATTTTGCTTATTTTACTTTTGATTCATCCGGTAAAATTTCTGTAAATCCTTCTTATATTTATCCTAAACCTAAGCATTACAATTATGACTTGTACACGGGTTTTTCTGTAGAGGTTGATTTGAATCAACCAATAGGTAAGCGTGTGGTCAAATTAATTAATGAAAAAACACAAAAAGTAATTGATAAGCAAAAATATTACCATTTAGCGCTCACTCAATATCGTGCTGTTGGGGGAGGCGATTATAATATGTTTACAAAAGCTAAAATTGTTAATATGATTGATAAAGATATGATTCAATTAATAGTTGAAGGTATGGATCAATTGACAGTTACGGAATGGAAAGATATAAATCATCATTATGAGCATATTCAATGGACAGCTTTTAATGAAGATTAAGTATTTTTTCAAAGTTGAAATTAGTCTAAAAAGCTTTTAATAAACAAAATACTTTTAGCTGATAATTTCAATAAACAAAAAAGAAATGCGGATTATGTTGGTGATGAATATTTTTCTTCTGATCATTTATCGTTTAAAAAAGATGGTTACATAGGGTTTTTAGATTATTATGTAATGGGTAAAGATTTTATGGAAAATGGCTTTTCACCTCATGCTGTAGCAATCCATATTATAGATTGTGATAAAAAAAGAACTTGAGGGTTCATCATTTTGTATCTGATACCAATCATAGCCCAACAGATCCAGCGAATAAATACCATGAAGCAGTTATTAAACCAAAAGAATAGTATAATAAGATAATGGAATTGGAAGGTAAGGAATATGTAAAAGAAAACATAGAAACTGAAGTATTTTAACATTTATTACAGATGCTGATGAAGGGAGCGACCCTGGCTTAGGAGTAATAAAAAAATTATCTATTGAACATCAGATAGAACTAATGAGCAAATTTTTAAGAAGCTAAATAAAAAGACAATCAGTTTAAATTTATAGTTTATTATATAATGAAAATAATTTGATGTTTATACTAAAAGAGTTAGAAAAACTAGGCTCTATGTCCAATAGGGTTGATGCTATCCAAGGAGATTAAGCCACTAATGGTT
>NZ_JBNUPL010000030.1:0-11469 GCF_050409445.1 Facklamia sp. P13055 | reverse complement strand
TTTTTTTATTTTCATGTGATTTATAACTAAAATAAAGACAACCCCTTTATTTGAGATTAACTCACAAAGGGTTTGTCTTCAGTCTGAAACGAATCCTGCATAGGATTCGTTTTTGTTTTAGTATTGCTTACGATCACCGTACATATAAGGGTCAGCTTCTGAGAACATATAGGATCGGTGATGGTAACGCATAGAGAGTATCAGACCCACTCCGACCATATTGGACAGTATAGCCGATCCCCCTTGAGAGATAAAGGGTAATGGTACTCCCGTAATTGGCAGTAAACCGATAGTCATGCCCACATTCTCTAGAACGTGGAAAAGAATCATGGTAATAACTCCTGCAGAAATATAAGTATAATACTCATTTTGAGTCTCAAAACAAGTTTGAACCATTTGATAAATCAAAACAAAATAAATCACCAGAATAATCGCCGCACCAAAAAAACCAAAATTTTCACCAATAGTCGTAAAAATAAAGTCTGATTCACGAACCGGAACTGGCACTTCGGAAATGCCAAAGCCCTTACCATAGAGTTGACCAGATCCAATCGCTAAGATCGATTGAACCAGTTGGTAAGATTCACCTCTGGTGTCTGAGAAGGGTTCTAACCAAGTAGTGATCCGGCCTAACTGATAAGGTTGGAAGCCGATTTTCAGTAAGGCATCTGGGAATAAGACGGCCAGTAAGATTAATCCCCCACCAACAATGAAAACAACTGAAAAAGCTGGAAATAAAATTTTCCATGAAACACCGGATAAAAGAATCAATCCAGCGATAATAGACAGCATGACCAAGTTAGTTCCCAAGTCATTTTGCATTTGCACTAATATTAATACAGGTGCGGAAGCCAATAAGAGTTTACCAATCAAGATAAAGTCGCTTTGAATCGTTCGATTAGTATTTTGATTATTGTGTTCGGTTACCAATCGTGACAGATAAACTATCAAGGCTGGTTTCATCAACTCTGAAGGTTGAAAAGATAAAGAACCTAATTTGAACCAAGATTTAGCTCCCGTCATGATTGCTGTTTGGCGATCATGGAAAAAAAGGACGAGCACCAGTAAAAACAGACCAATACCGTAAAAGTAAATAGATAATTTCCAATACTGTTCACTATCAAACTGCATAACGATAATAACGACCAGAGAACCTAAGGCGTACCACAAGGCTTGTTGTAAGGTCGGCCCGATTCCTTGGTTGGAAATCATTGCGGTAGTTGCATATACAACGGCTAAGCCCACTAAACATAACAACAAAACAGTTAAAACAATGCCATAATCAATTCGATTTTCTTGATAACTAGCAATTCTTCTATTTATTTGCATTAATATTTCTTCCTCCTTAAGGATAAGACTTAATCGATGGATTTGATAGATCGAATCATTTCATTAAAGTCTCTTATTAACTGCCTTAAAATCTAAAGTTAGAACATTTATAAAAGCGCCGATAAAAAATATGAGACAATTTAGATAAATCCAAAACATGATGACTAAAATTGCACCCAAGGCAGTGTTACTATTAAGTGATTGATTAAATTGAATAATGGTTCCAAATAATTTACCTAAAAGAGTAAACGTTAATACAGAGAATAAGGATCCTGGAATAGCTTTAGTATATTTTAATTGATGATGCGGTAAATAGGTATAAACAATCACTAGAAAAATAAAGAGGAAAAATAAAGACCCCCAACTTCCCCCTCTTAACCAAGTAAACAAAAAGCTCAAATCACTTCTTAAATACTGGTCAATCCAAGTCAGTAAATACTCACCGAAAGTAAAAATAAAGGTTGAAACTAAAATAACTAAGACGCTGACTAAGGTAAAAAGATAGGCAAATAAGCGTTGAATCAAAAAGTGTCTCTTACTCTTTACCCTATATATTTGATTGAGCACTCTTTGCAAGGCATTAAACACATTGGAAGCAGGCCATAAAGCTAAGACTAAACCAATTGGCACCCAGCTAGTAGAAGCTGTTTGATAGTACTGTTGAATCATTGGGATTAAGGACTTAGCCACTTGTCCAGGCAAAGAAGTTCTCAAAAAGACAATGACTTCTTCATAAGAATAAGGTAAGAGCACAATCAAGTTGGAAAAGGCTAAGAGAATAGGAACAACGGCTAAGAGAATAAAGTAAGAAACTTCCGCCGCGTATGAGCCAAAAGAAAGCCCATCAAGCTGCTTTTTTATTTTGACAACTAAGCTTTTGATTTGGTCTTTAGACTTGGTATTTAACAACCCCATTTAGGCTACTCTCCCTTCTTATAACTTCTATAGATTACCATAATCATTGAGTAATTGCACTTGAATGTCTAAGCAAAATCGATAAATTCAATCGGATTGCTTAGACAATAATTGGCAATAAGGTTATAATTAAAGAGAATAAAGAACGGAGGGAATTTATGTCTAACGGTGTTACTTTTTACTTTATGCGGCACGGTGAAACGATATTTAATCACAATGGTCAAGTGCAAGGTTGGTCCGATGCCCCCCTAACTGCTAAAGGAATTGAGCAAGCAAGAGCTTCTGGTCGTGGCATTGCAGATATCCATTTTGATGCGGTTTATTCCAGCGATTTACACAGAACGCAAGAAACTCTCCGCTATGTTCTGGATGAAAACCATCACAAAGACCACTACGAAATCCAATTAATGAAGGAATTACGGGAAGTCTTCTTTGGTTCATTTGAAGGTCAACCTGCTTCCAATCTGTATGATGCAGTGGATGAGCATTTATTGGCCGGTGGTATTGACGTAAAAAAAATGGATAAACCAATTGAAATGCCTAAATTTCTAAAGCTAGTAAAACATTTAGACCCTGAACATTGGGCTGAAAATTATGTTGAATTTTGGGATCGGATTGAATCAGGACTTTTAATTCTATTAAATAAGCATGCGGGAACTAATCAAAAAATATTGATTATGAGCCATGGCATGGCCATTAGCAATCTAATTCACGGTTTAGTAGCAGATTTCGAGAGTGGACAACCCCTATCTAATTGTTCCCTATCCATTGTTGAATATCGTGACGGACAATTTCGTTTAAACGCCTTTAATCAAACTGAGCATTTTATCTACGATAAATAAGTCAGCCATTTTATAAATTAATCCTAAGCAATAAAAACACCGGGGCATTTACCCGGTGTTTTTTGCTTGAGAATTTAGAAACTAGGAAACCTTAGCCTGCATCCGATACATTTCGGCATACTGTCCATTTAAAGCCATCAATTCATGATGGTTACCTTTTTCTTTGATTTCGCCATTATCCATCAAAATAATTTGATCGGCATGCTGAATAGTCGATAGGCGGTGCGCAATGATAAAAGTTGTCCGACCTTTTTGTAGCACTTTCATGGCTGCTTGAATGATCGTTTCAGTCTCAGTGTCAATATGTGAAGTTGCTTCGTCTAAAATTAAAATCTTAGGATCAGCAGCCAGGGTACGCGCAAAGGAAATTAACTGCCGTTCCCCTGAAGAAAGGGATTGACCTTTTTCAACCACTACTTCATCGATCCCCTTTTCTAATTTAGCCATCATTTCTTTGGCCCCAACTTGTTCGATAGCCTGCATGATCTTTTCTTGGCTGATCTCCGGATCATTCATAGAGATATTACTAGCAATGGTTCCTGAGAAAAGGTAGGGCTCTTGTAGGACGATGCCCATATCGGCTCGAACACTCTCACGCGAAAAGTCTTGAATATCCTGGCCGTCAATCAAAATCGTTCCATCTTGTGGATCATAGAAACGGAAAATTAAATTAATTATCGAAGATTTTCCTGAACCGGTATGACCGACTAAACCAATTGTCTGACCAGGCTCAACTTCAAAATTAATATTTTTTAAGACTTTTTGATCGCCTTTATAGGCAAAGTTCACATTTTGAAAGCTAACACGCCCCTCACCCATTTCAAAGACTGCTGCTTGATCTTTTTCACTGGGGTGATCCATCAAGGAAAAGACCCTAGAGCCTGAAACTAAAGATTGTTGCAACATAGTCATTAAACGCACAATTTGTGTAATCGGATCAAAAAGGCGCGATACATAATTAATTAACACATATAATTTACCGACAGAAATACCTAAGATGCCCTCTAAGTATTGAGTTCCTAAATAGGTCACTACCAATAAAATACCCATATTTTTTAATAAATCAGCCAAGGACCAAGAGAGTCTAGAATCAATCTTTTGGGATTGGAGTCTTGATTGATACCATTCTTCATTGGTTGCTTCAAATTCATCATTGAGCATTTCTTCTTGTCCAAAGGCTTGAACAATTGTTACCCCTTGAATAATCTCAGCCGTTTTGCTGTTTAATTCAGAGATACTTTCACGCCATTTAGTATTGACTGGCGCAATTTTACGCATATAAATAACTTGCCAAACGATAAAAAGTGGGATGAATAAAAGAAAGGCTAAACCAATTTTTAAATTGACGTAGAGTAAGGCGGCATAAATACCAATGACCGTCATTAAGTTAATCAACATACGGTTACAAAAGTTTTGATAAAAGGACTGACGCAAAACTTCCGTGTCATTGACAATTCGAGCCGCAATTTTTCCAGCCGGTTTATCATCAAAGTATGAAACCGGTAGGGTTTGCATATGCTGATGGGCTTGATCCCTCACCTTTTTACTCAACTGATTGGCCACAAAAGCCATTAAAATATATGCAGAGTAAGAAAGGACTGCCGAAGAAACCAAAATCAAGACATAGCGAATGAAGAAGCTAATTACCTTGCCTTGTTCAATGATTTGATTATTACTGACTTGATTGGCTGCATAATCAATTAAATCTTTAGCTAATAAAGGAGCATAAACAGAAAGGCCGACCGAAGCAATTAGGAAGAAAACACCTAATAAAAATTTCCATTTAGCATACTTCAAATAGGATAATAAACGTTTAAAAGTTTCCATTTTCGCCCTCCTCCATTAGTTGATTACGATACTGTTGGTAATACCAACCTTTAGTTTTTAATAGTTCTTCAGGTTTTCCTCTTTCAATGATGCGCCCATCTTCTAAGACTAAAACTAAGTCTGCATGCGAAACAGCTGAAAGACGATGGGTAATGATAATATTGGTTTTATCTTGACGTGCTGCTTGAATATTTTTAATGATAGCCGTTTCGGTTTTAGCATCTACTGCAGACAAGGAGTCATCCATAATTAAAAGCTCCGGCTTACGAATTAAAGCACGGGCAATCGCAATTCTTTGTTTTTGTCCACCTGAAATGGCTACCCCTTTTTCACCAATTAAGGTTTCTAAGCCCTTATTCATATGGGCCATATCCTTAGTAAAATCAGCTGCTTCAATGGCCTCGTTCAGCTCCGCTTCTGTCGCATCAGACTTTCCAAAAAGAATATTATCTTTGACTGAGCGAGAGAAAAGCACATGGTCTTGAGGAACATAACCAATCAAACTAGCTAATTGTTCAAAATGATAATCAGCAATCGGATGGCCGTTAATCTTTAAGGATTCAGGATCTTCAACAGGATACTGGCGTAAGAGTTGTCGCACTAAGGTCGACTTACCTGAACCGGTTTTGCCAACAATTCCTAAAGTTTGACCCGCCTTTAAAGAAAAATTGATGGCTTGAATAACTGGCTCTTGATCATCAGGATAGGCAAACTGAAAATCTTTGAAATCAATTTGTTCAATCTGACTAATCGATCGGTCGCCTTCTTTGCCAAAGAGATCATCAGCCTCTTCGATTTCTTGAATCTTACGGTGTGAAACTTGACCCTGTTGATAGATCGCAATCAAATCAGACATCCCCCAAATCACTTCATTAAACATACCGAGATAAATTTGGAAGGTAATCAATTGACCAATTGATAATTGGCCTTGGTTGACGTAGTATGCCCCTAAGGCCAGACCAATCCCTGTGGAAAGGCCAGAAAAGATACGAGCAGAAGGTCCAAAAAAACCAAATAAGAAGTTCATCACATTGGTTTGTTTGACAACATCTTTGGTTCTTTCTTGAAAACGCACCTGCTCTAAGTCTTTCTTTCCATAGGCTCGGATTACGCGTACCCCATCAACTGTTTCAAGCACTTCGTTAGACAATTTAGCTACCGCATCGCGGCTGGCTTCATAGCGTTTATCGGCTTCTTGTCCTAGGAAATGAATGATCACCCCAAAAAGAATTAAAGGAATAATTGATATTAAGGTCAATTTCCAGGAAATAGTAATAAACATGACTAAAAGAATTGAAACCAGCCAAGATCCATCTGAAATGATAATTAGAAAACCATAAGCTAATGTTTCCCCCAAACGATCTATATCTGAAGTCATCCGCGTCATTAAATCACCCGAGCGGTAATTTTCATAAAAAGGTAATTTTAAATAAGTGAGTCGGCGAAATAATTTTTGACGGACTTGCTTGGTGAAAAGTGATGAACGACCAAAAAGAATCACCAACCAAGAAGCCTCTACGATATAATTTGATACAGCCGCTACTGAGAAAACGGCTAAATAAAAAATTAAAGTCTTTGAATCTAAAGATTTTTTGACAATGGCATCAATGAATAATTGAATAATATAATTGGGAACGATAGCTAATAAGCCTGATAAAATGGCTAGTAGGCCGCCAATGAAATAAGCCATTTTATGTTCCTTAATAAATTGATATAATGCTGCTAACATCTCTCTCCTTCTTCCTAGATCCTTTCATAATAAGTAAGCATAAAAGACACCTATTTAAGGTGCTCCTTAAATAGGTGTCTTTTTGCATAATGACAGACTCCTAGATCAATTAGCTAGTGAGTCTTCCTATTTATTATGAAAGGAGTTTTTGTGATAATTAAATGAAAGACAAATAAGTTCATAGTGTTCATCGTTTTAACTCCTTTCTAAATTTAATGAATCTATTGTATACCTTTTCATATAATCTGTAAACACTGATTTCATTTTATTTGCAATTAATTGTCAATAGCGTATCGTATAATTAGAGTTACTATTTAATTAGGAGGTTTATTTATGAAAATTGTTGTTCTAGAAAACTTAAAAGTCCCCCAAGAACGGATTGAAGAACTGGCAAAACCTTTAATAGAAGCAGGCCATGAATTTAAATATTATCCTGAAAAAACGACAGACCCAGACGAAATGATTAAACGCTGTCAGGGAGCAGATATAATAACTTTGGCAAACAATCCTTTTCCCGAAGAAGTCTTAGATCAATTAGACATGGTGAAATATATTAATGTCGCTTTTACCGGTGTCGATCACATCCCTTTAATTCAAGCCAAAGATAGAGATATTCTCGTTTCTAATGCAGCAGGCTATGCCAATACAGCAGTAGCCGAATTAGTCCTAGGGATGACGCTTAATTTATTACGTCAACTCAAGGCTAGCGACCAAGAAGTAAGAATGATCGAAGACTTTCCTGGTATTCGGCAAGGCTCTGAAATTAAAGGCAAGACGGTAGGAATTATTGGAACTGGAAAAATTGGTAAAGAAACGGCTAAATTATTCAAGGCCTTTGGCGCTAACTTAATGGGATTCAATCGCAGTCGTGATCAGGAATTAATCAATATGGGAATGGATTACTCCTCCTTAGAAGAATTACTAGCTAAGAGTGATATCATCACTATCCACCTTCCACTTAACCGCGAAACCCAGCAATTCTTTGGAAAAGATCAATTACAAGCTATGAAAAAATCAGCCGTTTTGATTAATTGCGCTCGCGGTCCAATCATTGATAGTGATGCCCTAGCCCAAGCCTTAAAGGATGGAGAGATTGCTGGAGCCGGAATTGATGTCTTTGATAGCGAGGCACCTCTTCGTGAAGACCACCCGCTGCTAACCGCACCAAACATCCTACTGTCTCCTCATGTTGGTTACTTTACCCATGAAGCGATGGATTTAAGAGCTCAAATCGCTTTTGAAAACATCTATCGTTATCTTGAAAATCAACCACAAAACTTAGTTTAATACTCCTTATAAAAAAGCACCCTAAAAAATAGGATGCTTTTTCTCTTTCAATTTGAACCAGTTAAATAGCTTAGTATAATTCATAGATTACATCGAATAAGTCTTTATCTTTTTCAATTTTCGCCTTATTCCCAATAACTGCTAAAGTGTAATCTTGAAGTGCGTTTTCTAATCCATCTGCTAAATCATTTAGTTGCTCATTCGTTACTGCAATCATCTCTTCTTTTAACTGACTAATCATTCGATAATCTAAGCCAGTTAAATGCAAGGTGAAGGCTTCTACTCCTTTTTCGTGTGCTGATTTAGGACGTTCTAATGGTGAAAGACTGCCAATGATATTCTTAAGTAGCTCGCTTTCTGAAAGCTCTAATTGGCGCACATAAGCAGGAATCGCTAAATAACTTTCTACTGATTGGCGGATATTAGGATCACGATAGGACATCATATATAAAGAACCTAACCGATCATGACCATAACCAGAACCGTAGGCTCCACCTTGTACACGAATGGTATTCCAAAGATAGCCTAAATTCAATTCATTGCTCAGGACCTTAGAAGCACCTGAATACTGTAGGTGGTCACTAGCATCAGCCGCAAGACCAACATAGTTGACATCTTGAGCGGTGACAAAGGCTTCATTTTGTTTCTTGCCAGTTGGATAAGTTTGCAAAGGCCCTAAATCTTTTGATGGAAGCTGATTAAACGCTTTAAGCACCTTATTTTTAACCAAACTTGCTCGCTCTTGATTACCGGTATATAAAATGTTTAGACGGTTAAAGTTAAGAATTTTTTGATAGCTAGTCTTTAATTGGTCTAATAATCGATCGCCTTTTCCTTCTTTGAGTAAGTCACGGCATTCTTTTAAATAATTAAAGAAATCAATGCCTGAAGTCATTTGTTCTAATTTAAGAGCTGGCTTATACTGGCTCAGTGCGCGTTTAAGGGCTAAAACATGAGCCCCAAAGTTTATACGGTTTTCAAAACCGGCAATTAATTCTTGGATGATGCGTAAGATTTCTTGCTGATCTTCAATCAAGGTCGAAGTCATAATTTCTTGCATTAAGTCGATCAAATGATCGGATGAAGCTTCCAGTGCTTTTCCATTTAAGGCAAAATAGGTTTGAATACTACCGTCTAATTTGGGAACGATATCTACTGAGGCTAAGATGCCACCGGTGTGGGTATCCATTTGCCGTTGTAATTGATCAGAAGAATAGTTTTTTGTAGCAAGGCCTGACATCAACTTGGCTAATAATGAAAGGCGTGAGTATTCTTCGACTTCAAGATCACGAATATCCCAATAAAGCGATAAGTAATCAATGCCTGAGGTGAATTGGTCTGCATGATAAAACTTACCTTGACTCTTTTCAAGCGGATTAATTGTCAAAGGTAATTCTTCTGTTTCTGTTGTTAAGTCTTCCTTAGTTAACATAGGGATTTTAGCTAAATCTTCTGGTTTATCGACCGATACTTGACGTTCAATTAAGGCTTGAGTGGAAGCTACCAAATCTTCTACCTCTTGTTGAGAGAGTTGAGACTTGTATGCTTGTAGTTCTTGATCTTGCTTGGCTTCTTTTTGATCACTTAGTCCTGGACTTGCCTCAAGCGTGATTGCCACACGGTGGTTATTGTTTAACAATTTTTCTTCAATTAATTTTTCAAAGTAGCCCTCTTTGGCAAGCTTTCGCAATTCTGTTAACCTCTCAGAGAAGGAAAGAATGTCAAAAGGTGAAAAGTCGTACAACCAGGTTTGGTAAGCCGATAAGGTATAAAAAAGGCCGCGAGGACGTGATTCTGAAATGACTCTTTCTTTCAAACGGAAGCTAATTTTATTAATGGAAGCTTGAATAATTGCTGGATCAATTCCTTCATCAACCAATTTAGCTAAGGTTTCTTTAACAACCTTTTTAAAGTCCTCCATCTTATTAGCAGACGAGTACTTAGCTAGAATCATAAAAACTTCAGTATAACCAGGTAAATCATGCCCTCCACTGATGTCGCCACCTATTTCCGCATCAAGGAGTGCTTTCTTCAAGGGAGACTGGTTATTACCGAATAAAATTTCTTCCAAAATTTCAAAGGCCATGGCTTCTAGTAATCTGTCAGCAGTCGAAACATGCCAAGCTAAACATAGATAGTCTTTGTCAGCTGGGTCATCTCCTTCAGTGATCGAATAGTGTTTATTTATTTCTTTTTGACTTGGCTCTTGGATATTAAATTTTAAATCTACAGCTGGTGTTTTGCCTTTTCCTGAAAAGTATTCTTCTAACCTCTCAAAAGCATGGTTGATATCTAAGTCACCATAAAGAACGGTTAATGAATTGCTTGGATGGTAATATTCTTGATGGTAGTCCACAAATTCTTTTTGGGTTAAATCTGTAATAGCTGATGGTAGACCACCTGATTCATATTGATAAATAGAGTCTGGATATAAGGATTGACTCATGGCATGATACATTTGATCATCCGGTGAAGCCATCGCCCCTTTCATTTCATTATAGACGACCCCTTTATAAATCAGCTCATCCTCAGCCTTTTCTAAATGATAATGCCAACCCTCTTGCGCTAAAATTTGAGGATTTTGACGGAAATTCGGTTCGAAAACGGCATCTAAATAAACGCTCATCAAGTTGCTAAAGTCTTGGTCATTCGTTGAAGCGACAGGATAAATGGTTTTATCGGCAAAAGTCATAGCGTTTACAAAGGTATTCATCGATCCTTTGATAATCTCTACGAAAGGTTCTTTAGACGGATATTTTTTAGACCCATTGAGAACTGAATGTTCGATAATATGCGTAATTCCATTGTCACTATATGGCGGTGTTTTAAAGCCAATGGTGAAAGATTTATTCTTATCTTCATTTTCGAGATATAGAACTTGAGCCCCCGTTTCTTCATGGACATATAAATGTCCCACCGAGTGAATATCTGGAATGTTTTGACTTTCTATTTTGTTAAATGTCATTATATGACCTCCTAATTAATTGTTTACTTTCTCATTATGGCATAATTGTAAGCCCTTTAAAAGAATTTAGAAGTATTTAGAAGCGATAATTTCTGCTATAATATTATAAAAGGAGTGATTGAATGAAAAATATTTTAACAACAACTTTAGTGGTTCTTGTTTTAAGTTACATAATCCCTGGGATTGTTGTCACTAGTTTATTGTCTGTCATTATTTTTTCTATTTTATTGGGATTAGTAAGTGGAACTCTAGGACGTTTATTAAAGTTTGCAGGCTGTGCCATTAATTTACTGACCTTTGGTTTCTTCAACCTTGCTATTAATGCTTTTATGATTCAATTAGTAGACAGTATGTTGGATGGTATTCAAGTTGAAAACTTCTGGTACGCAGCTTTACTGTCAATCGTTATTAGCCTCTTCTCTACTTTCAATCAGAACGAAGATATAAAACAACACAATAGAATCTAGTTCCATTTTAAAAACAAAAAGACAAGGTTTGCCATGGCAGACCTTGTCTTTTTTGGTTCTATAATTTATAGGGTTGATGGCCGAAGGCCTCAACTCTATTTTTTACTT
>NZ_JBNUPL010000029.1:0-11917 GCF_050409445.1 Facklamia sp. P13055 | reverse complement strand
GTTCTTCTGGAACAAGGTCTTCGAGCGCATGAAAAGCCATCTGATGACGTGCTTCAAAGGTTTTACTGTCAGCATTTTTTGACATCATACGAATCACCCGTTTTCTTTTTATTATACACAAAAAAGCCCTCTAATTCACTAAGAAGTAGTGGTTTAGAGGGCTTTGTCTTCAGTCTGAGCGCACCCAAGGTGCGCCTTGATTATTTACTTATTCACTTAATTATTTTACCGTATCTTCCCAAGTAGAAATTTCTCCTAAGAAGATTCCACGGATTGCTTCTAGAGTCATTTCTTCAGTAGGGTTTTCATTATTTACTACTACTGCGATACCATCGATAGCAATTGCGTCGTGTTTTAAAGCTTCCATTTCCTCATCTTTTAATTCACGAGAAGCCATACCTAAGTCAGCGGTATCATTCATTGCTGCTTCCATACCTGCAGATGAACCGTTTGAAGTAATATTAATTTCAACGTTTGGTTGGAATTCTTTATAGGCTTCAGCAAGTTTTTCCATTAAAGGAGATACAGAAGTTGATCCAACAACTTCAACAGTTCCTTCTAATTCTGCAGTTGCTTCATAAGGAGCTAGCTCACTTTCTACTTCTTCACTTTCTGCTGCTTCTTCTGATTCTACTTCTTCACTTTCTGCTTCTACAGTTTCATCTAACTCTTCGCCAGCAGGTGTTACGCTGATGTATCCTTCTTCTTCAACTACTGCTTGTCCTTCTTGAGAATGAATGAATGTTAAAAAGTCATTTGCAACTTCAGATAATTCTTTTTCTGCTGACCATGCAACATTAAATGGACGAGCGATTGGATAGTCTCCAGCTTTGATAGCTTCAGGAGTCGCTTCAGAACCATCAACTTTTAATGCTTTCACTGAATCATCAAGTGATCCTAATGAGATATATCCGATTGCTGAAGGGTCTCCAGCAACTGTTTGCATTACACCAGATGTTTGGTTTTGAACAGTAGCATTTTGCGTAGTTAGGTCGTTATCATCTTCATCAACAACACCGACAATTTCAACAAATGCGCCACGGGTACCTGAACCATCTTCACGACTAATTACATTAATTGGCCCTTCTTGAGCCATTGCTGGAACAACTACCGACAACCCTAAACCTGCTACAGCTACTAATAGTAAAGCTTTTAATGATTTTTTCATTAATTACATCTCCTTAAATTTTATCAAATCAGCAACACAACTACATTGCCAACATCGAACTCACTCAACGTTAGCACATTCATAGTATACATAAAATTTGTAAATTTAATGTAAATTTAGTGTTAAGTTTGAGTAAATACTAGTGATTTAAATCAACTATCTCTGCTTTTTTAAGATATACAATTCGCTCACAAATATTAGTGACATAGTCACCAATTCTTTCAATTGAATTCCCAATTGCTAGATAGTTAATTCCTGTATTAACAGACTCTCTATTCTTTTCCATTCGTAAAGCAGAGTCATTATAAAGTTGTTTAAGACAGGCATCAACTAATTCGTCACGGTCGGCAATCTCTTGTGCTTTTACCGCGTCTCTTTCCGAAAAAGCTTCTAGAACATCATTGATCATTTCAAAAACCATTTGAGCCATTTTATTTATTATTTCTGTTAAGGATTTAATTTTTTCTGTATCTTCATTAGTTCGATTAACATTTTTTGCTATTAAAACAGCATGGTCACCTATTCTTTCTAAGTCAACACTGATGCTCATTACTGTAAAAATCAAACGTAGATCTTCCGCCACGGGTTGTTGTAAGGCGATTAAACGATAAGCTTCTTTTTCAATCTCATTGGCTAATTGGTTAATTTCTTGATCTGCTTCTTTTAATTTTGAAGCTGCACTGGTGTCGTCATTATTGAATGCGTTAATAGCTAAATGCACATTTTCGATGACTGCTGTTGCTTGTTCTGATAACTTATTTGAAAAGTCTTCTAAATCCTTTGTGTAAATATTTCTCATGATTGACTCCTTTCAAGTGTCTATCCAAAGCGTCCAGAAATATAATCTTGCGTTTGATCATTAGCTGGATTCGAGAAGATTTTTTCGGTTTCATCGAATTCAACCACTACACCTTCATAGAAAAAGGCAGTTTTATCAGAAATACGTCCGGCCTGTTGCATATTGTGCGTAACGATAATTACGGTATATTTTTTCTTCAATTCACTCACTAAATCTTCGATTTTGTTTGTTGAAATAGGGTCCAAAGCAGAAGTCGGTTCATCCATTAGAATAACTTCAGGTTGGTTGGCAATTGCACGCGCAATACAAATTCTTTGCTGCTGACCACCAGATACGGCAGTAGCATTTTGATGAAGCTTATCTTTAACCTCGTTCCAAATAGCTGCCCCTTTTAAGGACTCTTCTACTATTTGATCTAATTGTGTTTTATCTTTGATACCGTGAGTTCTTGGTCCGTATGCAATATTGTCATAGATAGACTTTGGAAAAGGGTTGGGTTGTTGGAAAACCATTCCGACTCTTTTACGTAAATCATTAACATCCATCCGTTTATCGTAAATATCCATGCCATCCAAAGCAACTTTTCCATCCACTCGTGTACCCGGTGTCAAATCTTGCATTCTATTTAAAATTTTTAAGAAAGTAGACTTTCCACAACCAGAAGGTCCGATAAGGGCTGTTACCAAATTTTCTTCTATTTCCATATCAATATTTTTTAAGGCATGAAACTCACTGTAATAAAAGTCTAAATTTTGAACTGAGAATTTTGATCTGTTTGCCATTTTATTTTCCTCCTGAACCTAATCGAGCGCCTAAGAGTGTAGATAGCCAGTTGATAATTAAGACCAGCAATACCAAAACCGCTCCTGTTGCATAAGCTTCTTTAACGTGAAAACCTTCTGAAGATAAAACATACATATGTGTAGCCAATGTTCTACCCGAACTCAATAGGTTTTTAACCATACCTGAGGACGTACCCATCGTATAAATTAAGGCCGCCGACTCCCCTACAATACGGCCAATTGCTAAGATAATTCCGGATAAGATACCTGGCATAGCAACAGGAAGAACAACTGTAAATATCGTTCTTAATTTACCAGCACCCAGAGCTAAGGAACCCATCCTTAAAGAATTATTAACCGAAAGTAAAGCTTCTTCTGTTGAAGAAATAATGATTGGTAAAATCATAATGGATAACGTTAAAATGCCAGCAATGTGAGAATAGGTTTTAAAAATTACATTCACAAACAGTAACATCCCGAATAAACCATAAACAATTGAAGGAACCGCAGCCAGTGTATCGGTTGCTAACCGAATCCAATGTACATATCGATTTCCACGGTCTGCATACTCAACTAAATAAAAAGCTGAAAAGACTCCGATTGGAGCAGATATTAAAAGTGAACAGCCAATCATAATTAAGGTTGAAATAATAGCAGGCATCATCGATACATTGTTTGAATTGTATTCCCAGGCAAAAAGTTGAGTGTTCATAACCGGCAAGCCGTTCCAAAGAATGAAACCGATGATAAAGAGCAACATACCTATGGTAAAAAAGGCTGCTAGCCAAACAATAAAGCGAATGATTTTTGCGCTCATTAAGTTCTATCTCCTTTCGATTTAATCCACATGAAGGTACCGTTAATAATTAAGATAAAAACAAATAACATTGAGGCTGTCATAATTAGTGCGTGCTGGTGATCACCACTTGCATATCCCATTTCCAACACAATATTGGTAGTCAGTGTTCTTGTTCCTTCAAACAAGCTTTTAGCCAACCTTGGTTGATTTCCAGCAATTAAAACAACCGCCATTGTTTCACCAATCGCACGACCAATCCCTAAGATAATGGCAGATAGAATACCAGATTTAGCCGCTGGGACAATGACATTTAAAACAGATCGCTCATGAGTAGCACCAAGACCCATTGAGGCATTATAATAGTGTCTCGGCACCGCTCGAATAGCTGCTTCTGAAAGTCCAATTACAGTCGGTAGAATCATTACACCTAATAAGACCGAAGCTGTCAGTATATTCATTCCATTATTAGCTGGTAAAAACTTTAATCCTCTGATGAATGGAACCATCATTTGAAGAGCAAAAAAACCATAAACGATTGAAGGAATGGCTGCCATTAAGTTAATTGCTGGCTTAAAGATTCTATATAAAAAATCTGGACAAAAATATGCCATAAAAATAGCCGTTAGAACTCCAATGGGAACTCCAACAACAATAGCGCCAACCGTAACATAAATAGACCCCATAATGAAAGGGAAAATACCATAAAGAGGCTCTTTCCAAGAAGGCTGCCACTGCTGACCTACAAAGGTTTTTAAGAAGCCATGCTTCATTAGAAAAGGAATTCCACCTTGGAATTTCCAAACTCCGTCATCAACTGTTCCACCTACAAAGATGAAATAGAAGATTAAAACAATTGATAAAATAGATAAGAATGCACAAAACATAAAGACATATTTCATGAATCTTTCTAGCACTTTGCCCTGCATTAAGACAACTCCTCCACAATTTACTTGACTACAATAACTCTTGCATTGATAGTACATTGTTATTGTACTTCACCTATGTAAATTCTTTGTAAATTTTCAGCAAATAATGTTACAAATATGTTACAAGACCCTGGGTGAAGGGCTTTCTTATAACATTCTTAACTGTAAGCGTCATCATTAATTAGGGAGAATTATCGTAAACGATGTCCCTACCCCCACTTGACTTTTTACCTCGATTTTACCACCCATCATTTTGACTAAATTGCGCACAATCGAAAGCCCAAGGCCTGTTCCACCTGAATTTCGACTGCGCGCTTTATCAACTCGGTAAAACCTTTCAAAGATTCGATCCATCTCTGTTTCGGGTATCCCTATTCCTGTATCAGCAACAGTTAATTCAATTTTTTTCTTTTTTTCTTTAATACTAATTGTTATTTGACTGCCTTCATCTGAATAGTTAATAGCATTGTCTAATAGATTGGTTAAAATTTGCTCAAAGCGATATTGGTCTGCTTTCAAAGCAATATTGTTATTAGAAATCAATTCGACCTTAATTGATTTTTGAGCAGTTTTTTGAGAAAGAAACTCGATCATATTTTCTGTTACTTTATCCACATAAAAGCTTGATCTAGGTAAATTATTTTCACTTTTTTCAACACGAGATAACTCAAGAATATCTTCAATAATCATTTCCAGTCGATTACTTTCTTTGGCAATAATGTTAACAAATTTATTAGCTGCCTTCTTATCTTTTAGCGCTCCGTTTAAGAGTGTTTCTGCAAAACCTTTGATAGCAGTCACAGGTGTTCTTAGTTCATGTGAAGCGTTGGCTACAAATTCACTTCTTACCGTTTCTAAACGACGGATTTCAGTTATATCATAGAGTAATACCAAAAAAGACATTTCACTGGCTTGATATTCTTGATAGGAAAGGATATTGACATCCAAGAATTTTGATTTAGGTACATAAACTTCTACTTCTTCTTGTACAGGCAAATGTGTTTGCATCACTCGATTAATCAAACTGATTAATTGAAAAGATTTTAAAATTGCTTGGTAAGGACGCCCAATTACTGTTGGCGACAGTCCTAAAATTTTTCCTAAAGCTGGATTCATGAGATCAATCTTTCCTTGAGAGTCAATGACTAATACTCCAAGGTTGATGTTCTCCAGTAATAAAGAGTATTGCTGTTGTCCAGAAATCAGATCATTGCGGTCTTCTCCCAAATACTTGACAATATCGGTAACTGATTGTCCTAATTGATTAACTTCGGGAATCGAATGTTCAAGGTATTCATAATGATAATCGGAATCTCTAACCTTTTCTATCCCTTGCCTTATTGATTGAATCGGACCCGTAGTTTTTAGCAAGGCTAATCGAATAGCTAAGAATATAAGGGAAAGCTGAACCATAATATAAATTGCTACCAGCTTCCAATATTCTTGCCATTTGAAAGAAAAGTAGTTCTTATCGACCGATTCAACCAACCAAACAGTTTGTTTGTTCCAATTTAATTTCTTACCAGCATAGATCCGTTGATCAGCTCTCCAGGAAATTATATTTTGACCTTTATTTTTAATAATCTTTTGATGAATGAGACTCAGACTGCTCTTTGTATTACCTTCTTTTGAATTTCTCCATAAAGTATTGGGTACTAAGCGATTTTTCGAATTATTTCTTTGAGAAATTAAAAAAACCTCGCGATCTTCACCACTAAAGATACTATCTAGGTCTTGATAATAATCTTCTATCCGACTTTGATCTTTAATGAATATGTAAGCTGAATGAGTTTGCACTTGATCTTGTAAAATCGTATAAATTGTCTGCTCAATTTGTCTGTAACCCAAATAAACTAAAGATAAAATACCTATCATAAATAGGACAATTCCTAGTCCCAATTGTCGGCGTCTTTGGCTCGGGTCTATCAGTTTCATGCTTGTGGTACCTCAAATTTATAACCAAACCCTCTTACCGTTTTAATATATTCAGGACTTTTTGTGTCGCTTTCAATTTTTTCCCTTAAATGTGAAATATGGACATCGACGATACGCGTTTCACCCGCGTAGTCAAAATTCCATATGTTATTAAGCAGTTGATCACGACTAAGTATACGCCCTTTTCTAACTGCCATATAGAGTAAGAGTTCAAACTCTTTGGGCGTTAAATCAATTGATTTACCATCACATATCACTTCATAGCGGTCTGGAAATATTTCTAACTTACCGAGCCTTATCACATCATTTGAATTCTCAGATGCATTAGTAGGAACTTGTAGAGGTGTAATATCTACTGATTCTGTCTGACTTTCAACCTCTTTTACATTCTTTTCGCTACTTTGCATCCTACGCCCAATTGCCTTAATTCTGGCAATAACCTCCCTTGGGCTAAAAGGCTTGGTCATATAATCATCTGCTCCTAATTCTAAGCCAATAATCTTATCATATTCATCATCTTTGGCCGTCAACATTAAAATAGGTGTTTCAATTTTTTCTTGACGCACACGGCGACATACATCCATTCCATCCATTTTTGGAAGCATAATATCTAAAATGATAAAGTCAAACTTTTCTTTTTTAATCAATTTATAAGCGGTCTTACCGTCTTCTGCAGTGACCACATCAAAACCAGCTTGATTTAAATTGTATTCTAATAACATTAATATCGATTGTTCATCATCGACAACCAGCACTCTTTTCATAGCCAACCTCCTAGGATCTCTAAGTACTTTCTTATTCTATCAGACGCCTTCATCTATTAAAAGATATCTTCTAATCAATAGCTTTCACTACTATAAAAAGACCTCCCTTTAAAAGAATAGGGAAGTCTTTTAAATTTCTATTTAAAAAATTTGTTAACAGCTCTTTTTGCTGCTAAAACACCTAATAGATAGCCCAAAACCAGCAAAATACCAGATATATACAAGATATTAGGATAAATAGGCATGGCATACTCCGGATTAAAAGCCAGTAACTCTTGAGCCAGGCTAAGGATTGCTTGGTAGGAAAAATATAAAACAATACTGGCTATGGCAGCGCCTATAATTCCTACACTTCCCCCTTCAATAACGAAAGGTGCCTTTATATAAGATTTTTTTGCACCTACCAGCTCCATGATTTCAATTTCTCTTGAGCGCGACTGAATAGTTACTTTAATTGTGTTGGAGATAAGTAAGATAGCTATCAGAATAAAAACAGCTCCTAAAATAGCTATAGCATATCGCATAATTTCAATTGTTTGGATCAAGCTCTCAAGATTGACTGAACCAATATTAGCACTTTGAACCCATTTTAATTTTTGAACTTTTTTGGTTACTTGCTCTAATGAATTAGCTGAATTTACAGTGACTAAGTACATATTGTTAAGAGGATTTTGATCCATTAAAACATCAAAATCTTCTGTAATAACTTCTTGGTAAGACTCTAATTCTTCTTCTGCCGACCGATAGACAACTTTAACAACATTATCCATCGCTGCAATTTCATCACCAAGTTTTCTCTCATCAGCAACCTCTGCTAAAGGATCAATCATCACTCGTACTTGAATCTCATTTTCAATCGTTTCTGTCAATTGATTAATATTCAATACGAGAACAAAAAAGGTGCCTAATAAAAATAAAGTTAGACTCATAACTACGATTGATGCAGAAGTCAGCCAGCCATTTCGAAATAAATTTCTCATTCCGTCTCTAAAATGACGAATACGGGATCTAATCCATTTCATTTTTTACACCTCTTTTTATATCTCTTACCAATCTACCTTGGTGCATTTGTAAAATTCGGTGAGGGTGGGAGTTAACGATATTATCATTATGAGTTCCCATTAGAATAGTTACTCCAGAGCGATTAACTTTTTCTAAAGCTCGCATTATCAAAACTGCACTGGTTGGATCTAAATTACCCGTCGGTTCATCCGCCACAAGCACTTGAGGACGATTAGCTAAAGCTCTCGCTATGGAAACCCTTTGTTGCTCTCCACCTGACAACTCGTTCGGTAATTGATGCATTTTAGACTTTAAACCAACGATATCAAGAACTTCCAACACACGTTTTTTAATTTTCTTTTTACTCTCTCCTGTAACTTCTAATGCATAAGCAATGTTTTCAGCTACTGTAAATTGGTGTAAAAGTTTGAAATCTTGGAAAACTACACCAACTTGCCTTCGTAATAGGTGAACTTTCCTTTCAGCTAAGTCATGCGCTTTAAACTGATTAACAATCACTTGTCCGCTTGTAACTTTTTCTTGACGATTTAACAATTTCATCAGCGTAGACTTCCCCGAACCACTAGGTCCTACTAAATAAACAAATTCTCCCTTATTTATCTCGAGACTCACATCTTTAACAGCCCATATTCCATTACCATACTGTTTGCTCGCTTTAATTAGCTTAATCAACAATTTCACCTCACATACTAGTAATTCTTCACTCTTTATTACTTATTTTTCTTCTTGGATATTCCACCTTAAGTAAGCATCAATAAAAGGATTTAATTCTCCATCCATTACAGCGTCGATATTCCCCGTTTCATAATTCGTTCGATGGTCTTTTACCATTGAATAAGGGTGGAAAACATAGGACCTGATTTGTGAACCCCAGGCATTATCTTTTTGCTCACCTTTTATCGCTTGTAATTCAGCTTCTTTTTCTTCCACTTCTTTTTGATAAAGTTTTGCTTTCAAGAGGCTCATAGCTTGCTCTTTATTTTGAATTTGTGAACGATTGGATTGACTTTGAGTAACAATTCCTGTCGGAAGATGTGTAATTCGAACGGCAGAAGAAGTTTTGTTTATATGTTGTCCGCCAGCTCCTGAAGCTCTATAAGTATCGATACGTAAATCTTCAGGATTTACTTCTAGCTCAATCGAACCATCAATCATCGGAGTAACATCAATTGAACAAAAGGAAGTGTGTCTGCGCGCATTAGAATCGAAAGGCGATATCCGTATGAGACGATGAACCCCTTTTTCCGACTTCAGATGTCCATAAGTTTTATAGCCAGAAACCTCAAAAGTAGCGCTTTTAATGCCTGCTTCATCCCCATTTTGATAATCTATAAATGTTATCGCATAATGATTGTGACTCGCCCAGCGTTCATACATTCTCAACAACATTTCGCCCCAATCTTGGGATTCTGTCCCTCCCGCTCCTGGGTGAATTTCCATAATCGCATTGAGATGGTCATGATCTCCCGACAAAAGAAGAGATAGTTGATAATCATCAATTTGTTTATTGAGTAAGACCAGCTTTTCTTCTAGCTCTTTTTGTAATTCAGGATCTTGGCCTTCTTCAATAAGCTCTAGTCCAATCATTGCATCATCCAGTCCTTCTTCTAATTGATAAAAAGAGTTTTTTTCGAGTTTACATTTATTTAATTCTTGAATTAAAGATTGAGCAGCTTGATTATCGTCCCAAAAATCTTCCTTTAACATCTTCGATTCCATTTCAGCAACGTCTGCTTCCAATTTATCGATGTCAAAGGGACCCCCTTATTTTTTCAATATTAAGTTGGGCTGATTCTATTTGGTCCTTAATTTCATATATTTCCATCATATCACCTTACTTTTTAAAATTGACACAAAAGGTCCTTTGGAGTTAATCCGCAGGACCTTTGCTATTCTGTCATATTAGCCTTTTAATGTTTTTACACTTTGGTGTTTAGGCATTGAACTTGGTTTTACCCGAGGGTTTGTGGAATTAACTTGCTCCCTCTCCAAATTCTGACGAATTTGTGCCTTCATTATGAATCGAGTGATGTCATATTCAATTGCAGCAATCATTTCTTGGAAGCGATCAAAGCCTTCTGTTTGATATTCTGTTAGAGGGTTCGTTTGAGCGTATGCTCTTAGACCAACACCTTGACGTAAATGATCCATCGCATCAATATGGTCTGTCCATTTCGAATCAACCACACGCAAAATAATTACTTTTTCAAATTCTAAAACTTGTTCAGGACCATTTAGTAAAGCAATTTTCTCATCAAAAGCCGACACAGATTCATTATACAAATAATTTATTAATTCTTCTCTGCTCTTACGTTCTAAGTCTTTTATTGAGATTTTTTCTGGACTAAATAATGTGTTGTGAACGAAGTCCAATAGACTGTCTAAATTCCAATCCTTTTCATCGTTTTCAGTAGCATAGGCCACTTCACGCTCGATGGTCCGTTTAATCATTGCTTTAATATGAGGTGTTAAGGTTTCTTCTTCATTAATCACCGCCAATCTTTGACCATAAATAACTTCTCTTTGCTCACGCATAACTTCATCGTACTCTAAAACACTCTTACGAGTATCGTAATTATTACCTTCCACTCTCTTTTGGGCTGATTCAACTTGACGAGATAACATCTTACTTTGAATAGCAAGATCTTCTCCTTCATTGTTGTCGTCTGTCATATTCAGTTTTTCCCAAACCTTTTGAATTCTGTCTGATCCGAAACGTCGCATCAAATCATCTTCTAGTGATAAATAGAATTGTGATGCCCCGGGATCTCCTTGACGTCCTGCCCGTCCACGTAACTGGTTATCAATTCGACGTGATTCGTGACGTTCAGTTCCGATAACAGCGAGTCCGCCTACTTCTTTAACTCCTGATCCTAACTTAATGTCGGTTCCCCGTCCAGCCATATTGGTCGCGATGGTTACCGCACCTCTTTGACCGGCAGCCATAACAATTTCAGCTTCTTTAAAGTGATTTTTAGCATTCAAGACTTCATGAGGAATACCTTCTTTTGTTAATAATTTTGATAGGTACTCTGAAGTTTCTACAGCCACTGTCCCTACTAAAATAGGTTGCCCTTTAGCATGACGTTCTTTGATTTCTTCTACGACGGCAGCAAATTTAGCTTTTAAGTTTGGATAAAGCAAATCTGGGTGGTCTTTTCTAATAACTGGTCGATTGGTTGGGATTGAAACGACGTTAATATTGTAAATTTCTCTAAATTCTTCTTCTTCCGTCTTAGCCGTTCCCGTCATTCCAGATAATTTTTCATACATACGGAAGTAGTTTTGGAAAGTAATCGTTGCCATTGTCTTGGACTCATCTTGGATTTCAACATTTTCTTTTGCTTCAATCGCTTGGTGAAGTCCATCTGAATAACGACGACCGTCCATAATACGACCTGTAAATGGATCGACAATCTTAACTTCCTCTTCGTCTACCACATAGTCAATATCATGAATCATAATGTAATTTGCGCGTAAAGCTTGATCAATATGATGAACCAGTGATGAATTTTCAACATTATACAGGTTTTCTAAGCGAAAGATTTTTTCAGCCTTGTCAACTCCAATATCTGTTAAAACAATTGACTTAGAAGTCAAATCAATGGTGTAGTCTTCTTCTTCTTTCAATCCCTTAACAAAATAATCTGCCCGATTATAGAGGGCTGTCGATTTCTCACCTTGACCAGAAATAATCAACGGTGTACGAGCCTCATCAATT
>NZ_JBNUPL010000028.1:0-12065 GCF_050409445.1 Facklamia sp. P13055 | reverse complement strand
TAGTGGGACATTTTGATTTGTGTTCTCTTGAGACATTATCATTTACGTTTAACAATTTTTTTAGATTTTTATTGGAATGGATTGACTAATTTTAATAGATAAGATATAATTATTTCGCTTTCGAGATTAAAAATTTTAAGATAAGAAGGTGAGAGTAGATGTTAGATCGAGATACAGAAGTTTTAAAAACATATATTGGTATGATGAGAGCACATGCCTACTTTGAGAAATTGGTGAAAAAAGATGCGAATCATTCAGATATGAATGTGACGGAGTTTGCTGTATTAGAATTATTATATAATCGTGGCCCTCAACCAATTCAACAAATTGGGAATCGAATTTTAATTGCTTCCTCTTCAACCACTTACGTGATTGATAAGTTGTGTAATAAGGGTTATGTGGAACGAAAGCCAGATTTAAATGACCGTCGTGTAACTTTTGCTGAAATTACAGCAGAAGGTACTAAGTTGATGGATGAGATTTATCCTGAGCACCGTAAACATTTGTTAGAAGTTTTTGAAGAATTCACTACAGATGAAGTGCTCGAAATGAAACGCTTATTACAAAAGTTAACTCGCTATGAATAGCCTGCTTGATCCCCTAACTCTTTTAGTGAGTTAGGGACTTTTTTGTTAAATGTAGCTTGTATTAGGATAGTCTTGCTTTTAACTTTAATTCTTTCTATGATAAACTAAAAAGGCAAATCGGATTTAGAAAGGACAAATTATTGATGAAATTCTCGGCTTTAATTCTTTTATTATTTTGTTTATCCGCTTGTCAAAAGGCGCCTTTAAACGAAGAAACAGAATCAAAACAAGTACAGCTTGATGAATTAGAAATACTAGAGAGTACTTACGATGAAGATTCCACTAAAGAAAGTTCTTTAAAAAAGGATGGTACTCGTCAAGCTTGGACAGATTATTCTAACTATGCGGAAGTCGATGAGGATGGCTATGCCTACTATATGCAAGAAAACCCTGATATTTCTTCGGAAATATTTCCTTTATACGATAGTAGTGATCATAAAGTTCTTTTATTTACCTTTGATGATGCGCCTCAAAGACCGAATTCCTATGCACTTGAAATTGCCCAACAATTAAAAGCTAAGGATGTAAATGCTATTTTCTTAGTGAATGGTATGTTCTTAACAGAGGAAAAGGGGAGAAAGATTACCAAGCAAATTTATGATATGGGATTCGAAATCGGTAATCATACTCAGCATCATCCTAACTTAAAAGAAATGACCTACGACCAGCAGTATCAAGAAATTAAACAAACAAGTGATTTGGTTGAAGAAATTACAGGAGAAAAACCAAGATGGTTCCGCCCGCCTTTTGGTTTGTTTAACATGGATACCTATCAGATATGCCAAGAACTAGAAATGCAATTAATGACTTGGAATTTTGGATATGATTGGATGGATGAGTATTTAGAAAGTGAAGCTTTATTAGAAGTGTCTTTAAATAATGATTATTTAAGGGCAGGAGCAAACATTCTTATGCATGATCGTCCATGGACTAATGGTGCTATCTCGAGGATGGTAGACGGTTATCGTGAGCAAGGTTACCATATAGTTGATCCTTTATTAATTCGTAAACCAAATTTTGAAAAAGAAAGCTAGGCGAATCGAGTGAAAAAATATTTTCCTCTATCTTTTTATTTTAAACTCTTATTTATAATACTTGGACTAAGCACCATCTATCACTTTCATGAAGAAATGATCGATCAAGCATTGTCTCAAGAAGGTTTATCCACTTATCAAAGACTCAGTAAAATATCTAAGGAACTGATTGGAATTGAAAAAGTTCCAGATGAAGACTCTCCCGATATAATTAATCAGATTCAGTCGTACCCAGGGAATAAAAAACCCATCCAGTATCCACAAGCAGTTTTAGCACATCCTCGATTTATCAAAGGCCAGCAAATGGCAGACTCTTTTAATAAGCAGTTAGATATAAGTCAGCTAAACAGGTCATTTATAGAAGCAATTAACAGAGTTTATTTCCCACAACAAACAGTCTATCTAGCACCATATTTGTCAAATGGGAATCTACTTAGACTCGATGAGTTAGACAATTATGTATATTTAGATTCTAAAACTACAGAGGGACTAAATTTCCGCGAGCGTTTTTACGAGATTGAAAATAATCAATATCGGATTGGCGAAAACTTATATGAGGTTTTTATTTCGTCTGATGATATTCATTTAGATACTTGGTCTAAAGATGAAGCAGTATTCGCTCAATATTTAGCCAAAGCTTTTTTCGAACAAAATGAAGATTTTTCTGACATGCGGTCGGTATTTATATCTGCTAAAGCTTCAGCCAGTGATTTTCGTCTAGATGATTCGTCCTATGTGCGGATTGTTGTGGTATTAAACTTTGATACACAGAAACTTTAAATAGGGAGGATAATATGAAAAGTAACAATTACCTTAGATGGTCTCTTGCATTAGCAAGTATTTCTCTAGCTTCTCAATTACATCAAAATTTTAAGCATCCACTTCCTAAGATTAGTCATGCTGAAAGATTGCTTGAATTAGCTGAAATTGAAAATTCTATGGATTGGTTGCAAGAAGAAGAATATGAGAAGAATTGGGATGAAAAACTCAGCCCATTTATCGATAATTTAAGACAAGAGGGATCAATTAACCAAGGGGCTTATCACTTAGCTTATGACTTCTATGCTTTAGAAACAGCCAAAGCAACTTGCCTTATTGTCCATGGTTTTAATGAATTTAAAGAAAAATATCGAGAATTAGTATATTATTTATTACAATCAGGAATTCAAGTACTGACTTATGATGCACGAGGACATGGGGAATCTAAATTATCACCTAACCAAACCCAAATTGATATTATAGATTTTAACGTTTATATCAATGATTTAAAATGCCTAGTAAAAAGGGTTAAAGAACTGGGTGGAGAAGAACAGCCTCTCTTTATATTTGGACACTCAATGGGTGGGGCTGTCAGTTCTCGCTTTGCTCAATTATGGCCAGATTTAGTAGATGGTCTTATTTTATCCTCCCCAATGCTTGCGATTGATACTAAGGGAATGCCAATGGAATTGGCGCATATGAGCGCTAGCTTGATGCAAAAAGTCGGCCGGGGTAAGAATTATTTACCTGAAGATTCAAATGGAGGAATAGATGACCATTTAGTTTTCAGAACACCCAATCAGCTGTCCAATTCTGAAGTAAGAGGGCGCTTCTTTTTTGAACTCAATAAAAAACTTCATCTTTATCCTACCAAGTCAGGCTCTATTAACTGGTTGAAGACATCTTTAGATGCTTTGCAAACTATCCATCAAGAAAAAGAAATCAAGAAAATGACTTTTCCAAGTCTCATCTTCCGAGCAGCTAGTGATAAGATTGTAAAAAAAGAGGGTATCTTCCATTTTTATAATTGTCTTCCAAATTCATTAAACTTCCTTGTACCTTCAAGTGAGCACGAGATTCTTTTAGGACATGATGATCAAGTGAGAAAGATAGTGAGTCAAATCCTTCACTTTATTAATAAAAATATATAGTAAACAAAGAAGGCTGCCTTAAGGGATGTTTAAGGCAGCCTTCTTTGTTTGAATTATTTGGTTTGGTAGCCAACAATTAGACCATTTCTTTGAGCATAGAAAGTGCATAAGCCAGAAGAAGGTAAAATATTAATTTCTGCATGTGGAAATTCTGCAAGAATCATTGACTGAAGTTCTTGGCTCGCTTCCGGGTTTAGGACATGGTTAATAAATATTTTCCCTCCATTAAATCCCTTGCTTTTTATTTCTGCCCAAAGTTTTTTCATTGCTTTTTGATGGCCTCTAGCTTTTTGAGCAAGTTCAATTGTACCCTCAGAACTTCTTTTTCCGATTAAACGTATATTTAGTAATCCAATCATGTTTCCAACAATTTTAGATATTCGGCCATTTTTTACTAGATTATCAACAGATTCTAACAAAAAATTGACATTTGTATTTAAATGTTCTTTTTCAATTCTTGCCACTACCGAATCAAAATCAGTCTCTTCTTTAATGATACTTGCAGCAAGAGTAATAAGTAGGTCGATTTCAGCTCCAGCCGATCGACTGTCGATGATTTTAATATTAGCATCAGGACTTTTCTCTAAGGCTAACTCTCTTCCTAAACAAGCAGCATTGTAAGAGCCTGAAACACCTGAAGATAAAGTGAAACATAAAACATTTTGATTGGACTCAAATGTTTGTGCATAACTTTCAGGGCTTGGACAAGCAGTTCCAGTCTGTTGGCCACTTTCCATTTTATTAACTAGAGTTTGGGTATCCACTTGATTGTTATCTTTATATGTATGCTCATCGATATTCAGTATTAAAGAAACAACTTCAAACTCTATTTCCTCGTTGATATCTTTGACAGAACGAATACTCGCGCCAGAGTCAGTTACTATTTTCCACTGCATAATATTTCCCCCAATTATGGTCAATTAATTATCAGTAGTATAACTAATTTCAGAATCAGTTTCAATTTATTGAAAGTTTAATTTTAACACTTGCTAAAAACAGCATATTATCGGTAAAATAGGAGTTGACATACATTTCATGTGAGGAGGAAAGATTATGTTAGGAGATCTACATCGGTCCAATTTAATCGTCTTAGTTCAAATAGTTTTTTCGATTGTAGGATTAGGCTTTGCCTATATAGGGGCAATTGAGTATGGTTTAATATCTATGATGATAGGAGCCATTCTTAATGAGTATTCAATTGATATTTCTGAGCAATTTGACCAGACAGATGCACAACTAGCTTTTTCCACAGAGTTAGAGGTTATAGCTGATTTTCTATCCTTTGGTTTGATTCCAATTGGATTATTATTAACAGCTACTCAAGGTGGAATATTAGGTATGATTACTATTGCAGTCTACTTAACTGCTGTAGCCATTCGTTTAGCACATTTTAACCGTCCCTTGGAATTTCAAGCTTATCAAATAGATGAAGAGAATTTCTATTTGGGTCTTCCCTTAATTTCAGTAGCTATTGTCTTACCGATACTTTATTTACTTAGTTATCTTATACCAGCAACTGTCTTTTCAGTGCTTATCATGGTTGTTATGATAGTCTTAGCTGCCGGTTATGTGATTGCAAAACCAATTCCGCGTCTAAAAAAAGAATGGATGACTTACCTTATATTTGGTGTAATATTCTTAATTGTCGCTTATATACTTTTAGGTATTTTTAAATAGTCCATTTAAAACCTCCTTTTGTTATTAAGAGGAGGTCTTTTTATAACGAGTTAAAAATGTAACTGCAGAAGGATAGTTAATTAAATTGCATGTTTTATCTATTAATAAAATAGCATTGATAGCTGAAAAAGCGATATATCAGAGTAGTTTATATCAATACCAAAGAAAGCGTATTGAGCAAAGCGGTAGCTATTAAGATTTCTTTCCGAATAAATGAATCATCAAAAGTTTACATTAGCAAGTAGGGGACTCTTTGGCAATGGATTTGGAGGTATATTTTTTGCTACAATGTTCTTTAAAGGTGTTTCTATGAACGATGGATTAATCGATGGCTAATAGATTATGAAATGCTAGACAATGAACAAATGTATTGTCTAGCTAGTCTAGATGACTGTGTCTATCTTCCTTTTTACCGTTTATAATGAAATACGATAAACTAACGATTATCTTTCTTAATTTTAAGACATATTATCAGTGATTATTTTCAGGGAGAATTCCCTTTAGAACAGGAGTAAATTATGACAGATTCAACAAAAGAGTTAAAAATTAACAAACAAATAGATCGACTATTGGATGACCTAACGGGCGATGAATTAAATGAAGATGTTATTAAAAACATTAAATTTTTAAATGACAGTTCCTTAATGATTGAAGACGAAGAATACGATTTGATTATTAATCATCAAGAAGCTTTTGACTTTGAAGCCTTCTATAATCGCTATCAAGACCTCTTCGCTAAGTATGATTATATTGTTGGTGATTGGGCTTTTAATCAGCTTCGCTTAAGAGGGTTTTATCAAATCGGAACACCCAAAGTGGCTTTCGATCAACGTATTGAAACGTTAGAGGATTATATCAATGAATATTGTAATTTTGGCGCCAAGTATTTTGTTATTGGGAAAAAAAGCTCTATCGCTGAATATCCTCATTTATTAGATCGATTGAGGGCGGGCAAGATAAATAACATTCAAAGTAAGACACTTTATCCAAGAATTTCAAATAAAAACACACGGGGACGTAGCTATCAAAAAAGAACGAATCGAAAAATTCAAAATCTCGGCCATCGTTCTAAGACTGTTACCCCTAAAATTAAGAGAAGAAATGAAAAAAGCCACTCACTAAGTAAATCTGAAAGTAAAAACAATTTGACTGTCGGGTCTAATAAGATGAATAAGGCGACAAACAGAATCAATCATAAGAAGGATTTCGTTATAAAAAAACGCCCCAACTAGCCTTTATTAGAAAGCGAGGATCCATAGTTTGACTGACCACATTAAAAATTTTGCCAGAGTTTGCTTATTTTGCCTAGCATCCTTAACTGGGGCAATCTCATTGACCGTTTTTCTATCGCCAGTTATTTATAGAATCTTTAATCAATATTTTAAATTGCATGAAACAGTTGGATTAACGAGTGAGCAATTAAATCAAAATTATCAAACAATTGTTGATTTCTTAACCCATCCGATGGAAAGTCAAATGCTATTGCCTGATTTTGCCTCTTCTGACGGAGGGATTCAGCATTTTGCTGAAGTTAAAGTTTTAATCCAGCTAACCATGATGGCAGCTTTGTTTTTAATTTTTGTTTTAGCGATTGTTTTGATAAATATTCGCAAGCAGAGGAGACGTAATCCCTATCTTAAGATATATATGATGCTAAGTTACATGTTGCCAATTGGTTTATTATTTCTAGCAGTTATTGCTTTTGATAAAATCTTTATTCTTTTTCACCAAATTTTCTTTAAAAATGATTTATGGCAGTTTGATCCTTTAACAGATCCTGTCATTAATGTGCTTCCAGATAGTTACTTCTTTCTATTACTAATTGTTGTCGTTATGCTATATGAATTATTGTTAGGAATTATTTATTTGTTTATTAAAAAGAAAATATAAAAAAGATAAGCTCAGCTGCTGAGCTTATCTTTTTTTAGCTTATAAATGACTTGGTTTTTTTGGAGGAACGGAAATTTCATCAGTTTGTGGTTGTGCGTGCGCAATTCGGCTTGCAGCGGCAGCGGCTAAGGCACCCACGATGTCATCAATAAATGTATTGCACCGCTGATCTTTTTCATCATTTAGTTTACCAATAATGCCCGGTTTAAGCTTATCTAAATAACCGAAATTAGTAAGACCGATTGATCCATAAACATTGACGATTGATAGAGTCAGAATTTCATCTATTCCATAGAGGCTCTCATCACGCATTAATAAGTCACATAGAAGTGGAGACAAAAGTCCTTTTTCAGCAGCAATATCTAATTCAATTCCAGTTATAATAGCATTTTGAACTTCTCGTTTTTGCATCACAGCATGTAAATTATCAATGCAGTCTTGCATAGTTAAAGTCTCAACATAAGTATTTTGTAAATCGTAGACGATTTTAGCGATTTCTTCGATGCTAACACCTCTTTCAGCTAGCAATTCATAGGATCTGGATTCTAGGTGTTTTAAGTGAATATAATCTTTAGTCATTGAATTCTCCTTCAAAAATAGTTGATGAATGTAAGGGCGACGGTCGATAATTAGGATCGATGAAGTGTAAGGCTTGATTAACAGCTAATAAGGCTTCCCCAAATCCAGCTGCAATGATCTTTACCTTACCAGGATAGTCAGCAATATCCCCAACAGCGAAAACACCAGGCAAATTAGTTTCCATTAATGATGAAACTTTGATTTGGTTGCGAGAAAGCTTGAGTCCCCAATCTTTTATATGGCCTAAAGAGTTAGAAAAGCCATAATTGACAATTAATTGATCGAGGCAAAGTTCTACTATTTTTTTTGATTTCACCTGCTGAAGCTTGAGTGATTCGAGCTGGTGATTTTTACCCTCTAAGGTTAAAATTTTATAGGGGGTTAGAATTTTAACAGACGAGGCATGTAATTTGGATACTGAGCTTTCTAAAGCTCGAAAGTTTTCACGTCGGTGTATTAAATAGACTTCTTTAGCAATTGGTTCTAGGGTGAGTGCCCAATCAACTGCAGAGTCTCCTCCTCCACATACTGCTATCCTCTGATGCTTAAAATGTTCAGGTTTTTTAACAATATAATGTAAGGAATGATTTTCGAAATGATTCGCATTATCCATTCCAAGCTTTCGGGGTTGAAAAGCTCCATTACCTGCTGCAATGATAACGGTCTTTGAGTAATAAATTTCTTTACTAGTTTGAATTGTATAGATGCCATCTTCTCTGGGAGAGAGATTTAAGACTTCTTCTCCCAAAGAAATATCTGGTTTAAAATGATTGACCTGTTCAAATAGTTTTTGACTCAAAATATTCCCCTTAATCGAAGGATAGGCAGGAATATCGAAAATCAACTTTTCACCATAAAGATGATTTGGTTGCCCCCCCACCTCCTCAAGTGACTCAATAATTTTTACTTTTGCGTTTCGCATATGAGCGAAGAAAGCGGTATAAAGGCCTACAGGGCCTGCACCGATAATTGTTATATCATAAATATTTTCCATAATTTCTGCCTTTCTAATAAAAAAACGCAAGGAATACTAAGCGCATGACTACTGCCACAAATCCGCCTGTAATAATACCTGCAAATACTTCTGTTGGTTTATGTCCAAGGTATTTAGTAACTATAAGGTCTTGATAATTATCAATAATTTCAGTTTCAAATTCAGAGTCTTCTAGTTTTTCTTTAATTGATTGAACATTTATATCCTCATAATTTGATTGAGAGAGACGTTTAACGATAGCATCAATTACAAGGCCTTGTTCACCACTTTGACGTCTGACCCCCATAGAATCGAACATGATAATAACACCGAATACAGTTGCTATGGCTACGTGTGCTGAAGCAAAACCGTATTCAAATATAAGACTGGCAATTAAACTTGCGACGGCAGCCGAATGCGATGAGGGCATGCCACCAGTAGAAGTGATTATATCTAATTTAGGACTTCGCTTTGAATAATAGGCAATTGGATATTTAATCATTTGCGCGAAAAAAATGGCAGTAAAAGCAGCAATTAATGGGTAATTCATAGCATCCTTATCCTTCTTTTTATTTTTAACACTAACTATCTTAACAAAAATAAGACCCTTTAACTATAAATTTAGTTTTTTTTCGAGTAAAATGATAGAGAAAATAGATATAAGGAGCGATAAAATGAATAATTTTCCACAATTAAAGACAGAGGAAATACAAAGTCAAGTTGTTTTACATACTAATAAGGGTGACATTGAATTAGCATTATTTAAAGAACAAGCACCCAGGACAGTCGAAAACTTCATTACTTTAGCTGAAGAAGGCTACTATGATGGCGTGATTTTTCATAGAGTTATTAAAGATTTTATGATCCAAGGAGGAGACCCAACAGGAACAGGCATGGGTGGTGAAAGCAAATGGGGAGAAAGTTTTGAAGATGAATTTTCAATGCATCTTTTTAACTTTTATGGAGCTCTTTCAATGGCTAATGCAGGACCAAATACAAATGGCAGTCAATTTTTTATTGTAACTGCACCAAATGTACCGGCTGATATGCTCCAACAGTTAAAAGACTTAGGGTTCCCTGATGAAGTTGTGAAGGCTTATGAAGAAAAAGGAGGAACCCCTTGGTTGGATCAACGCCATACTGTCTTTGGTCAAGTCGTTGGAGGTATGGAGAATGTTTTAGCTATCCAAAATGTTACAACAGGGCCTCAAGACAAACCGGTTGAAGATGTGATGATTGAATCCGTTACCGTTTCTAAATAAGTGAGAAAGCACGGTAATCGATATGAAGTTTAAAATAGGAGATATTATTGAAGGAGAAGTAACCGGTATCCAGAACTATGGTATTTTTATAAAGCTTTCTGATGAAGAACAGGGTCTAGTGCATATTTCCGAATGTAAACATGGATATGTAGGGGCTTTAGATGAATTCATTAATATTGGAGAAAAAGTTAAAGTAGTTGTAATTGATATTGATGAATACAGTAAGAAAATTTCTTTATCCATGCGAGCACTAGATAAAATTAACACCCCATTGTTTCCTGTTAGAAATCGAAGAAAAAAAAGACGGAATTTACCAGACATAGGATTTAAGACCATAGCAGATAAGATGCCACAATGGATTGATCAAGCAATGCATTCTATTGAAGAAAATGAGTTTAATACCAAGATAGAAGTTTAGGAGGTTTATAAATGGAAACAATTAGCTTTGATTATTCGAAGGCTTTGAACTTTTTTCAAGAAAAAGAAATGGAGCACTTAAGTGGGTTCGCAGAATCCTCTTTACGTGAACTTAAAGAAAAAACAGGGGCAGGTTCTGAATTTACGGATTGGATTGATTGGCCACTTGATTTCCCCCAATCCGAAATAGAGCGAATTAAAGGAGTAGCTCAAAAAATTCAAAAGAACTCGGAAGTATTAGTAGTAATCGGCATAGGCGGATCCTATTTAGGAGCTAAAGCAGCCATAGATTTTTTAAACCATACTTTTTATAATATGATGGCTCCAAGCAAAAGTTTGCCTCAAATACTTTTTGCTGGTAACAACATATCATCCACTTACTTGAATGATTTAATAGAAGTAATTGGAGAGCGTGATTTCTCTATTAATATCATCTCTAAATCAGGAACAACTACGGAACCAGCAATTGCTTTTCGGGTTTTAAAAGAAAAACTAATCAAAAAATATGGAAAAAAAGAAGCTTATCAAAGAATTTATGCGACAACCGATCAAGCTAAAGGAGCATTAAAAAAAGAAGCCCAACAAAATAATTATGAGTCTTTTGTAATCCCAGATGGTATCGGTGGGCGCTTCTCAGTTTTAACACCAGTGGGCTTGCTTCCGATTGCTGTAAGTGGTGCAAGCATAGAAAGGCTGATTGAAGGGGCAAAAATTGCTAGAGAGCTTTATCTAAATGAGGATTTAGCAAAAAATCAAGCCATGCAGTATGCTGTTATAAGAAATATTTTCTATCGCAAAGGAAAGGTCAATGAATTGTTAATCAACTATGAACCAGCTTTACAAGCTTTCGGTGAATGGTGGAAACAGTTATTTGGCGAGTCTGAAGGAAAAGATCATAAAGGAATTTTCCCATGTTCAGCTAACTTTTCAACAGACCTACATTCAATTGGTCAAATTATTCAAGATGGCCAACGAAATATATTTGAGACGGTATTAAACTTCCAAAAAGTTAGGAAAGATTTAACAATCCCTCAATTAGAAGAAGACGTTGACGGTCTTTCATATTTAGAGGGAGAAAAAATGTCAACTGTTAACCAAATGGCTTATCAAGGAACTATGATTGCCCATACGGACGGAGAGGTACCTAATCTTATTATTAACATTCCAGCAATGAATGAAGAAAGCCTCGGTCAAATGATTTATTTCTTTGAAATGGCAGTCGCTATTTCTGGATACCTTAATGGTGTCAACCCATTTGATCAGCCGGGAGTCGAAGCCTATAAACGTAATATGTTTGCCTTACTTGGTAAAGATGGTTATGAAGAATTAACAAAGGAACTTAGTCAAAGAATATAGAATTATCAATCGATAATAAAAGTTAAAACATTTGAGATGGTCGGACTACAGATCGTCTCAAATGATTTTTATTCATCAGAGGTTATTGATAGAATTGAAGAACAAAAAAGAATTCACAAAAAATTTATAAAAAGTTAAAAAAGCTATTGACTTAAGCTAACAACCCATGCTATATTAATTCTTGTCGTCACGAACGAAGAGCAATGCATCTTGAGTTGCTAAAAATAAAAAACTTAGAAAAGTATTTGACATTAACAAACAACTCATGTTATATTATTTCTTGTCGTCACGAACGACCGAAACGAAAGAAAAGTTTAAAAAACTTTTCAAAAAGGTTTGACAAAAAATCTAAACCATGCTAGTATATAGAAGTTGTCACT